>DASSVY010000001.1:0-4212 GCA_035705535.1 Gaiella sp.
CGAAGGCGTGTCGCTACGGGCCGGAGGAGAGCTTTCCGACCTGGCGCCGACCGTGCTCGACCTGCTCGGGCTGCCGCAACCGGCGGCGATGACCGGCTCGAGCCTCGTCGTCGCTGATCGGTGACACTTCACCGCTCGTAAATAGTTCGTGAATTGCGCTCAGCTGTTTGTATGCTCGCGGAGCCGTGGCGCTGACACAGCCCGATCCCGGGGTCCTTCGTAAGGCGAAGCGGGGCGACGAACGGGCTTTTTCCCTGATCGTCAGAGCGTACGAGCAGCCTGTCTACAACTACGTGCTGCGCCTCGTCGGCGACCGGAGCCTCGCCGAGGACCTCACGCAGGAGGTCTTCCTCCGGGTCTTTCAGGGGCTCAAGTCGTTCTCCGATCGTTCACGATTCACCACCTGGCTGTTCCAGGTGACGAAGAACCGGGTGCTCGACGAGCTCCGCGCGATCGAGCGCCGGCCCCGCGCCGTCGTGGCGCTCGACGACATCCCTCCGCTCGAGGTGGTCGACCAGCCGTTCGAGCGGACGGAGACGATCGACGCCGTCTGGCGCGCGGTCGAGGCTCTGAACGTCGACCTGAAGATGGCGCTCCTGCTGCGAGACGTCGTCGGCCTCTCGTACACCGAGATCGCCGACGCGCTCGAGATCACGCTCGCGACCGTGAAGTGGCGGATCTACAAGGCGCGCGAAGAGGTCGCCGCCGCCCTCGCCCGCGACGGGATCACGGTCGGCACCGCTACCACGACGCGTCCGGCGACCGCAGTCTCCGCCGAGTAGTCCCACCTCGCCCCGTGGGTGACCGGAAGCCCCGCGTGGGCCGTCCGTACGATGGGCGCGTGACGAAGGCCGATCCCCTCGACGCACTCACGTCCGCGCTCGCGGACGTCGCGGGGGTGCCGGTCGAGCTCGAGCGCCCGGCGGACGCCGCCCATGGGGACTACGCGACCAACGTCGCGATGAAACTCGCCGGCGTCCGGCGCCAGCCTCCGCGGGACGTCGCCGCCGAGCTCGCACCGGAGCTCGAGCGCGTCGAGGGAATCGCGGGCGTGGAGGTCGCCGGGCCGGGGTTCCTCAACCTCACGGTCGACGACGCCTGGCTCGCAGCCGGCCTCGCCGCCGCCATCACTGCGGGACGGAGCTTCGGCGGCGGGTCGGCAGCGCCCGTCGAACGGGTCCAGGTCGAGCTCGTCTCGGCGAACCCGACCGGGCCGATCACCGTCGCCTCCGCCCGGAACGGGGCGTACGGGGACGCGGTGGCCCGCCTCCTCGAGTTCGCGGGACACGACGTGGAGCGGGAGTACTACTACAACGACGCGGGCGCGCAGATGGACCGCTTCCGGTCGTCGGTCGAGGCGTTCCGGCGCGGGGAGGAGCCGCCCGAGGACGGCTACCAGGGCGCGTACGTCGCCGAGCTCGCGCGTGAAGCAGGCGATCCCGTGCCGCGGATGCTCGAGCGGATCGAGGGCTCGCTCGCGCGGTTCCGGGTCCATTTCGACACGTTCGAGCGCGAGAGCGCCGTCGAGGCGGAGATCCCCGCCGCCCTCGCCAAGCTCGACACCTACGAGGCGGACGGCGCGCTCTGGGCGCGCACGAGCGCGCACGGGGACGACAAGGACCGCGTCGTCGTGCGCTCCGACGGCTCGACGACGTACTTCGCCGCAGACGCGGCGTACATCGAGCGGAAGTTCGCACGTGGCTTCGACCACCTCGTCTACGTTCTCGGCGCCGACCATCACGGCTACGTCGCGCGCCTCGCCGCACTTGCCGAGATGCTCGGCCACCAGCGCGAGTCCGTCGAGGTGCTCGTCTACCAACTGGTGCACCTGACGCAGGGCGGCGCCAGCGCGAAGATGTCGAAACGGCGGGGCGACGTCGTCTTCCTCGACGACTTCCTCGACGAGATCGGGGTCGACGCGGCCCGCTGGTACCTCCTCGCGCGCGGTCACGACCAGACGATCGAGATCGACGTCGACCTGGCCGCGGAGCGCAGCCAGAAGAATCCCGTCTACTACGTCCAGTACGCGCACGCGCGCATCGCAGGGGTGCTGCGCAATGCCGCGAAGAGCACGCCGGACGTGCGTCTCGAGCCCCCCGCGGGCCCTCTGGCAGTCGAGGAGCGCGACCTCGTGAAGCGCCTGCTCGAGCTCCCCGAGGTCGTCCGTGAGGCGACGGCGCGCCGGGCGCCTCACGCGATTCCCGCCTACGCGATCCGCGTGGCGGACGACTTCCACCGCTTCTACCACCATCACCGCGTCCTCGACTCCGACGAGGAGGGCTTCCGGCTCGGGCTCTGCGTCGCGACCGGCGAGGTCGTCGCGACCTGCCTCGACCTACTCGGAATCGAGGCGCCCGAGCGCATGTAGCCGGCGCCGTGGGCGGGATAGGATCGACGCAGCCCGATGAGCGCCGATCCCGCCAGACTGCCGCCCGATCGGAACCTCGCGCTCGAGCTCGTGAGGGTCACCGAGGCCGCCGCGATGGGCGCCTCGCGGTGGATCGGCCGGGGCGACAAGAACGCCGCCGACAAGGCCGCGGTCGACCTGATGCGCCTGATGGTCAACAGCGTCTCGATGCGCGGGGTCGTCGTGATCGGCGAGGGCGAGAAGGACGAGGCGCCGATGCTGTTCAACGGCGAGGAGATCGGCGACGGGACGGGCTCGGAGGTGGACGTCGCCGTGGATCCACTCGAGGGAACGCGCCTCACGGCGCTCGGGATCCCGGGCTCGATCTCCGTGATCGCGGTCGCGGAGCGCGGCTCGATGTTCTTCCCCGGCGCGGCCGTCTACATGGACAAGATCGCCGTCGGGCCGCAGGCGGCCGACGCCATCGACATCGACGCGCCGCCGAGCGAGAACGTCGCGCGTGTCGCGGAGGCTACTGGCCGGGCCGTGAACGACGTCACGGTGGTCGTCCTCGAGCGGGAGCGCCACGACGACCTGATCGCCGAGCTGCGCGAATCCGGTGCGCGTGTGAACCTGATCCGCGACGGGGACGTCGCGCCGTCCATCGCCGCCGCCCAGCCGGGCACCGGCGTGGACCTGTTGATGGGGATCGGTGGCACCCCCGAGGGCGTCATCTCGGCGGCCGCGATCAAGTGCCTCGGCGGCGCGCTCCAGGGCCGTCTCTGGCCGCGGGACGACGAAGAGCGCGGGAAGCTCGTCGAGGCAGGCTTCGAGGTGGACAAGGTGCTCACGCAGGACGACCTCGTTCGGGGCGACGACGTGTTCGTCGCGGCAACCGGCGTCACGGGCGGCGCGCTGCTCAGGGGCGTTCGCGTCGGCGAGGCGGCGGTGGAGACGGAGTCGATCGTGATGCGCTCGCGCTCGGGGACCGTGCGGACGATCACCGCGCGGCACCCTTCGGGCAAGGTGAAGAGATTGCGAACGGAAGGAGACCGCTGATGGACGTGCACGAGCTCAACGCGATCGCGCGCTCGATCATCGCCGACCACAAGGGCGTGCTCGCTGCGGACGAGTCGACGGGGACGATCAAGAAGCGGTTCGACTCGATCGGGATCGAGTCGACCGAGGAGAGCCGCCGTGCATACCGGAACCTCCTGTTCACGACCGCCGGATTCGAGGACTACGTCGGCGGCGTGATCCTCTACGACGAGACGATCCGCCAGTCCGCCGACGACGGGACGCCGTTCCCCCAGCTGCTCGAGTCGAAGGGCGTCGTCCCCGGGATCAAGGTCGACACCGGCGCGCAGGACCTCGCCGGCCATCCGGACGAGAAGGTGACGGAGGGCCTCGACGGGCTTCGCGCGCGCTTCGCCGAGTACCACGAGCTCGGCGCCCGGTTCAGCAAGTGGCGCGGGGTGATCACGATCGGCGACGGGATCCCGACGGACGCCTGCCTCCACGTCAACGCGCACGCGCTCGCGCGGTACGCGGCGCTCTCGCAGGAGGCGGGAATCGTCCCGATCGTCGAGCCCGAGGTCCTGATGGACGCGGACAACACGATCGAGCACTGCCACGAGGTGACGTCGCGGACGCTGCACCTCGTGTTCGCCGAGCTCGAGCGGCAAGGGGTGGCGCTCGAGGGGATGCTGCTCAAGCCGAACATGGTGATCGCGGGCAAGCAGTGCGCGACGCAGGCGACGCCCGAGCAGGTCGCGGAGCTGACGATCGACTGCTTCCTGCGGCACGTCCCGGCGATCGTGCCCGGCATCGTCTTCCTCTCCGGGGGGCAGTCGGAGGTCGAGGCG
>DASSVY010000002.1:0-2313 GCA_035705535.1 Gaiella sp.
TGGGGATCGAGAGCAGGGCGGGCTACTACGAGCAGGCCGGCGCGATCAGGGACATCTTCCAGAACCACCTGCTGCAGCTGCTCGCCCTGACGGCGATGGAGCCGCCGATCGACTTCACCGCGGAGGCCGTTCGCAACGAAAAGGTCAAGGTGCTGCGCGCGATGCACACCCCCGGCCCGAAATCGGTCGTGCGCGGGCAGTACGGCCGCGGCTACGTCGAGGGGGAGGAGGTCGTCTCGTATCGCGAGGAGCCGGGCGTCGATCCGCGCTCGCTGACCGAGACGTACGTTGCCGCGAAGCTCTACGTGGACAATTGGCGCTGGGCGGACACGCCGTTCTACGTTCGGGCCGGCAAGCGCCTCGCACGGCGCGAGACGACTATCGCGATCCAGTTCAAGCAGGCGCCGCACCCGCCGTTCGAGGCGATCGCCGGCGACGGCCTCCGACCGAACGTGCTGGTCGTCCACGTGCAGCCCGACGAGGGCGTCTCGCTCGCGATCGGCGCGAAGGTGCCGGGCGCCGGCATGTCGATCCGCACCGTGCACATGGACGTCCTCTACGGCGGCGCGTTCCGCGAGGGCGTCCCCGAGGCATACGAACGGCTGATCCTCGACGCGATGCTCGGCGACCAGACGCTCTTCACCCGTGAGGACGAGGTCGAGGAGCAGTGGAAGCTCGTCGACGCGATCGTCGGCGCGTGGTCGCGCGACCGTCCGTCGTTTCCGAACTACGCGGCCGGGAGCTGGGGGCCGTCGCTCGCCGACGAGCTGCTCCACCGCGACGGTCGCTCCTGGCGGAGACACTGATGGGCGTCGTCGCCGAGATCGAGCGGAAGCTCTCCCGCGGTCGCTGCGAGCGGGAGAAGGACGGCGTCCCGATGCTCCGCACGAGCACGATGACCCATCTCGTCTGGGCGCCGCCCGCGTGGCTCGGGCGAGCGCGCCGGGTCCTCGCGGGACTCGAAGAGCGCCATCCGGCGAGGACGATCTTCCTCGTCCCGGTGCCGGGACGCGGTCGTGAGATCGAGACGGACGCCACCGTGCATACCTTCGAGCTCGGCGGTGGTCGCGAGGCGCTCTCCGAGGTAATCGAGCTGCGGGTGCGCGGGAATGCCGCGCGGCATCCGGCGTCGCTGGCGCTCCCGCTCTTGATCTCCGACCTGCCGGCCTTCTGCAGGTGGCGTGGTCGGCCGGACTGGAACGGCAGCGCTTTCGACGAGCTCGTCGGGGTCGTCGACAGGCTCGTCGTCGACTCGTCCGAGTGGCCGAGGCTGCCGGGCGACTATCGGCCGCTGACCGCCGCCTTCGACCGCGTCGTGACGTCGGACATCGCCTGGCGGCGGACGCTCCCGTGGCGCATCGCGCTCGCCGGCCGGTGGCCGGGGATCCGCAAGGCGCGGCGCCTCGCCGTGGAGGGGCCGCGGGCCGATGCGCTGCTCCTCGCAGGCTGGCTGCGCGCACGCCTGCGCCGGCCGGTCTCGCTCTCGCGTACGCAGGCCGACGTCCTGCAGGCCGTGCGGGTGGACGGCGAGACGGTCGACCCCGCGCCGAGCCCGCCGATCTTCCCCAGCGACCTCCTCTCGGCCGAGCTCGACGTGTACGCCCGCGACCCGGTCTACGAGTCCGCGGTGCGGGCCGCAGCCGAGCGCTGAGTCACCGGTCGAGCTCGCGCACGGCCTCGAGCAGCTCGGCGTGGAGGAGGCCGTTCGACGAGATCGCGCTGTGCCCGTCGATCCGCTCCTCGCCGGCGAAGTCGGTGAAGGTGCCGCCCGCCTCCTCGACGATCACCTGCACGGCGGCGAGGTCCCAGACCGAGACGCCGATCGCGTCGATCGCCCCGTCGACGGCGCCCTCGGCGACGAGCATGTGGCTCCAGAAGTCGCCGTAGCCACGCGCGTGCCAGGCGCGGCCCGCGAGGCTCGGAAGCGACTGCTCCAGCGCGAAGGTGAGCACGGCGTCCTCCGGCCGCGCGACGCGGGAGACGCGGACGACGTCTCCGTTCGCATGCGCGCCCGCGTCGCGCTCCGCCCACCAGCGCCGGTGGAGGGCGGGAGCCG
The DNA here is from genome assembly GCA_035705535.1 of Gaiella sp. GTDB lineage: Bacteria > Actinomycetota > Thermoleophilia > Gaiellales > Gaiellaceae > Gaiella. Next base: position 2,057 of record DASSVY010000002.1, read on the forward strand.
ACACGACGCCGACGGTGACCCGGCCGTGCTCCTCGAGCGCGATGAGGGTCGCCCAGACGGGAACCCCGCGCAAGTAGTTCCGCGTCCCGTCGATCGGGTCGACGATCCAGCGCCGGAACGATCGGCCTCCGGCTCTCTCCGGGCGGAGCCCGGCTCCGCCGGAGCCTGCCGTCGCCGCCGGTGAAGCTCTCGCTGGTCAGGTGGCCGATGCCGTAGCCATGTGACGTTGTCTCGTCGTAGGTGTAGCTGACATAGGC
>DASSVY010000003.1:0-6369 GCA_035705535.1 Gaiella sp.
CGCAGCAGCGGGGCGTCGGCCGTTGCGAGCCGCGGGGCGCTGACGCGGCCCCAGACCGGGATCCGCCGGGTCGCGCGGTCGCGGCGGAGGACGACGACGCCGGCGATCTCGCCCTGCTGTGTCCCGGCGTGAAGCTCGAGGCTGAGCGTCCCGGGGACGCTGGGCGGTCCGGTCACGACGACCGTCGAGCCGAGCGCGGCCCGATCCGCCTCGAACGTCGCCACCCACGCGCCCGAGCCGCCGCCTGCGTCGTCGAGACGCACCTCACGGTGCTCTGACGAGCCCGGCTGGACGAGGCCGAACGAGACGGCAGTCGGCGTGGGGCGGACGAGCGGGCTGTCGGCGGCGGCGACGTCCACGAGCCCGGCGCCCGCCCGTGTCGGGCCGACACGCGAGCTCGCGGGGCCAACGGGGCGCGCCGTAACCGTGAGCGCGGCCTTGACCTGTGCGGGGCTCCAGTCGGGATGCCGCTGGAGCAGCAGCGCGACCGCCCCGGACACATGTGGCGCGGCCATGCTCGTGCCGGACAGGACGCCCCAGCCGTCGGGCTGGGCCGAGAGGATCGCGTTGCCCGGCGCGACGACGTCCGGCTTCAACCTCAGCGAGAGCGGTGTCGGGCCCGAGGAAGAGAAGCCGGCGATCGACGGCGACGCGCCCGAGGTCGACGCGCCCACCGTGATCGCGTCGGCCGCCGACCCCGGCGAGGCCAGCGAGCCCGCTCCGAACTCCTCGAAGTCGTTGCCGGCGGCGACGACGGGCACGACCCCGGCAGCTGCGGCCGCGTCGAGCGCGAGTGCGACGACGTCGCGCTGCGGCGTGATCTCGGGCTCGCCGATCGAGAGGTTGATCACGTCCATCCCGTCCTGCACGGCGGCCTCGATCGCGGCCACGAGCTCCGGCGCATTGCCGTCGAGGCCGACGTTCGCGTCGGTGGGCACGGTCAGCGCCTTGTAGTTCCCGATGTAGGCGCGCGGGGCGACTCCGCTGATCCGCGCCCCCTGCGCGAGCGTGTTCGCGTTTCCCGCCGCGATACCGGCGACGTGCGTGGCGTGGCCGGACTCCTCGGGGTCGAATGGACGGTTTGCGTAGCGCCACGTCGCCCGCGGCGGCGGGAAGGCGCGCGCGACGATCACCTTCGCCGTCGTGAATGCGACCTGACCCTTCGGGAAGCCGGCAGGCATCGCGTACCCCGTCGGGTCGAAGAACGGGTGCGCCTGGTCGACCCCGTCGTCGATGATCCCGATCCTGATCCCGGCGCCGTCGGCGGGAAGCCCTGCGGCGGCGAGGTCGCGCGCGTGGATCGTGTCCGCATCAGGCCCGGCGAGCACCCGGTACGTCGAGCCCGCGTAGACCCGCTTCACCCCGGGGAGCCGATCGAGCCGCGCGAGCTCTCTGCGCGGGAGGACGACGGCGACGCCGTTCGCGACGATCCGATAGCGCCAGCGGACGGTCGCCTCGGGTAAGGCCACGTGCAGCGCCTCCACGAACCGCCGCTGCTCTGCGTCGACACGCGCGCGGGCGCTCGTCGAGTGGGCGTACGCGAGCGGCGGCGCGGTCAGCTGCACCACGACCTCCGTGCCTGGTGTCGCCGCCGAGGCGGCGTCGCGCCCGCCGGCGGTCGCCCCGAGCACGGCTGCCGCGGCGAGGACGGAGAGAGGAAGGAGAAGGCGCCTCACTGGGTATTGAGACGCCACCGGCGGCCGCTCGTCGGCCGTGCCTTGCGTCATGCGGATGAGAGGACTTGAACCTCCACGCCCTTACGGGCACACGGACCTGAACCGTGCGCGTCTACCAATTCCGCCACATCCGCGCGGTGGCTCAGTGTAGCCAGGGCAGGACGCTACGACCTGAGCGCCTCGAGCACCTGGTCGGCGTGCTGGTCGGGCTTCACCTCGAGGAAGATCCGGGCGACGTTCCCGTCCTCGTCGATCACGAACGTCGAGCGGTTGACGCCCATGTACGTCTTGCCCGCATAGGACTTCTCGCCCCAGACGCCGTAGGCGTCCGCGACCTCGTGCTCGGTGTCGGCGAGCAACGTGAAGGGAAGGTCGAACTTCTCCTTGAACCGCACGTGCGAGGCCTCGTCGTCGGGGCTCACCCCGAGCACGACCGCGCCGGCGCGCTCGAACTCGCCCCACGCGTCGCGGATCCCACACGCCTGCGTCGTGCAGCCCGGCGTGTCATCCCGAGGGTAGAAATAAAGAACTACGGGCTTGCCGCGTAGCGAATCGAGCGAGATGTCTTCGCCGGTGTCGCTTCGGAGCGTGAACGACGGGGCAGGATTGCCTTCCTCGAGCATGGGTAGATCCTAGTCACGCTGCGTCCGGCCGACGTTATAGGTGCCCTCCCACGAACGGAGTGTCACGTCGACTCGGCGCAGGCGATTGACGACCTCGTGTGGCAGCCACCCGGTCCACGGACGAACAACTCGGCGGCGAAGCCATCCCCCGATGGTCGGCTGCGACCACCGTTGGAACTCGGCCAGCGCCGGCGCGGTCGCCTCGAACATCGTGATATCCGGTTCCGGTTGACCGCGCAGATACCACGACACGACGACCAGCTTCTCGACGAGGACTTCGTTGGCCGTCCTGATCGCTGCCTCGATGTAGTCATCGGCTCCACTTCGACCCCAGTCGCTGAAGTGTGCATGGTGCGTATGGAAGCCGACGACGACGTCCTCGTTCCACGTCCAAATCGAGAGTCCGGCGTCCACCGATCGCGAAGGACATTCGATCTCGATTGAGACATCTCCCTGCTCGTCGACCGTGATTGCCTCGGAGTGTCTCGGGAACGCATCGACCAGGAGCGGAGCTACCCGCTCGGCGTGGGCGTTCAAAACAGTCGTCCGCCCGGCCACGTCGGAGCCCCCGCGCAGTCGGGGGTCCTACTGTCTATCGCGAGACAGCGTGTCGTCCTTGGGATAGAAGTAGAGGACGACCGGTTTCCCTCGAAGGGCGGAGAGGGTGACCTCCTCGCCGGCGTCCGAGGTGAGCGTGAAGTCGGGTGCGGGGCCTGCCTCTTCGACTGCCACTGGTCTTCCTCCGATCGTCGTACCCGCCGGCGTCGTGCCCGATCCAGATGCCGACCGCGGCGGCGAGAGCCTCGTGTCTCCGAGTGAACAGTCCGAGGGTACCGGTCGGCCGAGCGGAATCCGCGCATCAGACGCGTCGGATCGCGTTTTGCCCCACCAGCCCATCGGGTATCCGACGCGCGATGGCACGCCGCGGTGGATGGAGCCGGCTCGGGCGCAGGCGGTTCCGGTACGTCGACTCCCGCGGCAGGCCCGTCGCCGACGACGAGAGCCTGGAGCGGATCCGTTCGCTCGCGATCCCGCCCGCGTGGCAGGACGTGTGGATCTCGCCCAGCGCCGGCGCGGACCTGCAGGCCACCGGGATCGACTCGGCGGGCCGCAAGCAATATGTCTACAGCGCGCGTCGCCGAGCGGAGCGAGAGCGCGAGAAGTTCGACCGGCTGCTGGAGTTCGCCCGCGGCCTACCGGCACTCAGGGCGACAGCGCAGAGCGATCTCCGCCGCGGGCCGTACGAGCCGGAGTGGGCGTGCGCGATCGCGGTCGGCGTCGTCAACAAGGCGTGGTTCAGGGTCGGCACCGATCGCCACGCGCGCGCGTCGCGGACGTACGGGGTCACGACGCTCACGAAACGCCACGTCGAGATCGAGGGAGACGAGATTCGCTTCGTCTTCAGGACGAAGAACCACGCCCTGGTTCGCCGCACGTTGCGGAGCGCCCGGCTTGCCCGAGAGCTCTCGCATCTCGTCGAGCTCGAAGGATCGCGCCTGTTTCGCTACGAACGGAGCGGTGAGCTGGTCCCTCTCACGGCGCGCGCGCTGAACGACTACATCGGGGCGGCGCTCGGCGACGGCTTCACGGCGAAGGACTTCCGCACCTGGGGTGGGACGCTGGTCGCCGCCAGAGAACTCGCTCGGCACGGCCGCGCCGGCGACGAGCAGGAAGCCACACGCGTGCTCGCGCGCGTGATGCGGACGGTCGGCAAGGAGCTCGGGAACACGCCGGCGGTCGCACGTGCGTCGTACGTCAGCCCACTTGTCCTTCACGAGTACCGGGCCGGGCGGACGCTCGACGACTACCGCGGGGGCCGCAAGCGCGGCCCCGCACGGATGTCGGTCGACGAGGGTGCGCTGCTCCGTCTTCTGCGCGCCGCCGCCCGTCGTCGCTAGCGCCGCTCAGGCCGGTTATTTCGACGCGGGCTCCCGCTCGTCCTTCTCGTCCTCGAGCTTGTCCTTGGCGTCGTCCCAGGTGTCACGGGCCTTGTCCTTGGACTTGCCCCACGTCTCTTGGGCCTTGCCTTCCATCTGCTTGCCCTTGCCTTCGACGCGATCCTTGTCCACGAGACCCCTCCTTCGGTCGCTTGCCTCGGGTGTGCCCGGCTTCACGAACGCCGAAACGGGTTTCTCGCAACGCCGGGCCGGGAACCTCAAACGAGGTCAGCAACGGAGGTGGACATGGAGACCTGGGTATGGATTCTGATCGCGGCCGTGATCGTCGCGGCGATCGTCGTGATCGCGGCGGCGTGGGGCTGGAGGGGCCGACGGCGAGCGCACCTGCGAGACCGATTCGGCCCCGAGTACGACCGCGCGGTCTCGGACTCGGGGCGGCGCGACGCGGAGCGCCGCCTCGCAGCTGTCGAGAGCGAGCACGAGGAGCTCGACATCAGGCCCCTTTCGGAAGCGGCGCGCGAGCGCTATCTGGACGAATGGCACGCCATCGAGGCACGTTTCGTCAACGATCCCGAGGACTCTGCGCGCGCCGCCGAGCGCGTCGTCCTCCGCGCGCTCGAGGAGCGCGGCTATCCGACGAACGGCGATGCGGAGGATCGGACCGCGCATCTCGCGGTCGACCATCCCGACGTCGTCGAGCGCTACCGGCACGGCCGCGCGATGCTCGGCGAGCTCAAGGGCTCCGAAGCCACGGAGAACCTCCGCAAGGCGATGCTCGACTTCCGTGCGGTCTTCGAGGAGGTCGTCGAACGCGAGCGGACGGCCGCGTAGCCGGACCGGAGTCCAGGTCGAGGGGCCGCCTTCGGGCGGCCCCTCTCGTTCGGTGGTTGGACCCGTCCCGCCGCGGGTACCCAATTCCCATGCGCGTGCCGCGGAGCCGTCGCTCGTGAATCCGGAGACCGTCGGCACGTTCTCCACGATCACGGCCGGTGTCGTGATGCTGTACCTCGCGACCCGGAAGCGGATGATCGAGCTCCGGGGCGAGAAGGCACGCTGCCCCATGTGCGGCCGGCTCTATCGCCGCGGCGACGTCTGCCGCTGCGTCGGGCGCTAGGCACTCGCTGGAGCGATGGCGTGCGAATGAATCGACTGAAAGGAGCTCCGGCGGCTCTGACCCGCCGGAGCTCCAGGGGCTTCCGTCGCTTCGTCAGACGGTCGATCGGTTGAACACGCCGAAGAGGGCGAGGATCACCGCGATCACGAGCACGAGAAACAGGAACTTCGAGAGCGCGACCCCGCCGCCGATGGCGATGATCACGAGCAACAGGACGAGCAGCCAGAGCAACATGTAGATGTCTCCTTTGCCGTTTGTGGCGTCGTGTATTCCCTGATGGGGTCGGCGCCAACCTCGACGGCGACAGGCGGGCGGCGGGCGCCTGGCCCGCCGCCCGCGTCGCCTTACATCAGGCTCTCGTCCGAGGGGCGGTTCCGAGGGTCGCCGGCCTCGTAGTACGAGCCGAGCTCGCCCCGGTACCGGTCGTCGACACGCGTCGAGTCGTACTCCGGCGCGTGCTTGATCTGGTCCTTCGTGCGGTCGACGAAGACCGTCTCGCTCTCCTGGTCGACGTCGCGCACGACACCGGCAGGGAGCATGACCTTCTTGCCGAAGATCCACGGGCCGGTGTCGACCACGATATAGCTGCTACCGGTGTCGAACGTCGCCTCGTCGATCTTGCCGATCGAGCCATCGCTCGCTTCGACCTCGTATCCGGTGACGTCGACGCCGGAGTCGACGACCAGCGTGTCACGGTAGGTCCACACGTCATTCGACACGAGTTCTCCTTTCCTCGCTCTCATTTCGTCGCTCTCAGGTGGCTGATACCCGGCCGGCACGAACGAAAACCGCCGCGCCACGAGGTTTCTGCACGCGTTCGAGTGGGTACCGCGCAGGGGTGACTCCCGCTCGGTACGAGACGGACGAGGCCGCGGGCGTGACGCCCCCGGCCGAGCGCCCGCCGACCGACGAGGTCGAGGTCGCGCGAGGGAGGTTGGAGCAGACGCCGTTCGCGATGATCGGCTGGGTCGCGTTCGTGATCGCGGCGGTCGTCGTCCTCGCCCTGATCCTGGTGGTCGCCGCCTACCTCATCGCCTGAGAGGAGCAGGAGAGGTGTC
>DASSVY010000004.1:0-2985 GCA_035705535.1 Gaiella sp.
CCGGTGCTCGCGGGGCTCGCCAACTTCCTCGTGCCGCTCCAGATCGGCGCGCCGGACATGGCGTTCCCGCGCCTGAACGCGCTCTCGTACTGGCTCTACGCCTTCGCCGGGCTCGTCTTCCTCAGCTCGTTCTTCGCCTCGGGCGGCGCCGCCAACACCGGCTGGACGGCCTACCCCCCGCTCTCGCTCGAGGCGCTCGGCAACGGCCAGGACCTCTGGATCCTCTCGATCCACATCCTCACGATCTCCTCCGCCGTCGGCGCGATCAACTTCATCGTGACGATTCACAACATGCGCACCCGCGGCATGTCGTGGATGCGCATCCCGCTCTTCGTCTGGTCCGTCGAGGTCTACGCCTGGCTGCTGCTCGTCGTCCTCCCGGTGCTCTCGGCGGGCCTGACGATGCTCCTGCTCGAGCGCCAGTTCCCGGACACGTTCCACTTCTTCCGGCCGGAGGGAACGAGCGCCGGCGGCTCACCGATCCTGTTCCAGCACGTCTTCTGGTTCTTCGGGCACCCGGAGGTCTACATCATGGTCCTGCCCGTCTTCGGGATCATCTCCGAGGTCCTGCCGGTGTTCGCGCGGAAGCCCATCTTCGGCTACAAGGCGGTCGCGTTCTCGACCGTCGCGATCGGGTTCTTCTCGATGCTCGTGTGGGCGCACCACATGTTCGCGGTCGGAATGCCGACCTACCTGAACATCTGGTTCATGCTCGCGTCGATGGTGATCGCCGTCCCGACCGGGATGAAGATCTTCAACTGGCTCGCGACGCTCTGGCGGGGGAACATCACGCTCGAGACGCCGATGCTGTTCTGCCTCGGCTTCCTCAGCGTGTTCACGATCGGCGGCCTCTCGGGTATCTACCTCGCGGCGTTCCCGGTCGACTGGCAGGTGACCGACACGTACTTCGTCGTCGCCCACTTCCACTACGTGCTGTTCGGCGGCTCGATGATGGGGCTGCTCGGTGGCCTCTGGTACTGGTGGCCGAAGATGTTCGGGCGATTCCTCTCCGAGCGGATCGGCAAGTGGGCGTTCGCGTTCATCTTCGTCGGCTTCAACGTGACGTTCTTCCCGCAGCACCTGCTCGGGCTGCTCGGGATGCCGCGCCGGATCTACACGTACCGCCACGACGGCCTGTGGGAGGCCTACAACATGGTCTCCTCGGTCGGGTCGTACGTGATGGGCCTCGGGTTCCTCCTCGTCCTCCTCGCGATCGTGAAGAGCGTCAACGGGCGACGGGCGGGGAACGACCCGTGGCAGGCGGACACGCTCGAGTGGTACACGACGTCGCCTCCGCCGCCGCACAATTTCGACGACGTGCCCTACGTGACCAGCGCACGCCCGCTGTACGACCTGCGGCGCAGGCTCGAGGAGTCGCGCGCGTGAGGACCGACCGCGCACCCGGCCCGCTGCTGCGTGCGACCGTCGCCGCCGCGGCGCTCGCCGCCGGCACCGTCGTGGCGAGCGCGGCGCTCGACCTCGGAGAGGCGCACTGGGCGGCGACTCTCGTCGCGCTGCCGCTCCTCGTCGCGGCGCTCGTCGCCGCGCTCGTTGCGTACCGGCGCCTGGTCGCGCCCGCCGCGGCCGCGCTCGCCCTGATGCTCCTCGCGGTCGCGACGGGCGGGCTCGTTGCGTGGGCCGACGACGCGGCCTCCGCGGTGGCGGTTCACGTCGCGGCCGCCGGCGCCGCGCTCGCCGCGTCGCTCGTGACGCTGGTCGTGTCGTTCCGCGGTGAGGCCCTCCCGTTCGGGCCGTGGCGCGACTACGTCACGCTGACGAAGCCGCGGATCATGTCGCTCCTCCTGGTGACGGGTGCGGGCGGGATGTTCGTCGGCGCGGGGGGCTGGCCGGGTGGCGCCGAGCTCGCCACGATGCTGCTCGGGCTCGCGCTCGCCTGCGGCGGCGCGAGCGCACTGAACCACGTGATCGACCGCGACATCGACCAGCTGATGGGGTCGCGCACCGCAGCGCGGCCCGTCGCCTCCGGTCGCGTCCCCGCGCCCCGCGCGCTCGAGTTCGGGGTCGTGCTCTCCGCCCTCTCGTTCGTCCTGCTCGCCTCGGCCGTGAACGTGCTCACCGCGGTTCTCGCGCTCGTCGGCAACCTCTTCTACGTCGTCGTCTACACGGGCTATCTGAAGCGCTCGACCGATCAGAACATCGTGATCGGCGGCGCTGCGGGCGCCGTCCCGCCGCTCGTCGGCTATGCGGCCGCGACGGGGAGCCTCGCGCTCCCCGCGGTGTGGCTCTTCCTCATCGTCTTCCTCTGGACGCCGCCGCACTTCTGGGCGCTGGCGCTGATGATCAAGGAGCACTACCGCGCGGCGAACGTGCCGATGCTCCCCGGAACGCGCGGCGACGGCGAGACGAGGCGACAGATCCTCCTCTACTCCATCGGGCTCGTCGCATTCACGCTCGTCGTCGGCTTCTGGCTGGGCCCGCTGTACACGATCGCGGCGGCTGCGCTCGGCGCCTACTTCCTCCTGCTCGCGTGGCGCCTGCGTCGCGACGCGACGCGTCGAGACGCCGTCGTCCTCTTCCACTACTCGCTCGCATACCTCGCGCTCCTCTTCGTGGCCGCGGCGATCGACCCGCTCGTCCTCTGATGCTCACGCCCGAGCTGACACGGAGGAACAACCGCCTCGGCCTCGTCCTCGGCGCGCTGTTCGTCGCGATCTTCATCGGGGCGTGCCTGATCGCGCTCCTGTACCTCCAGGTCGATTAGAGGCGTGTGGCTGCGTGAGCGCGGATCTCGATCTCGCGCTCCGGCTCGCCGACGCCGCCGACGAGATCGCGCTCTCGCGCTTCCGCGCGCGCGACCTGATCGTCGAGACGAAGCCCGACCGGACGCCGGTGACCGAGGCCGACCGAGCGGTGGAGAAGGAGCTGCGGACGATCCTCGGGGTCGAGCGGCGACGCGACGCGATTCTCGGCGAGGAGTTCGGCGCGTCTGGCGGCGTCCGGGACGATCGGGTCGTCGCCGCCGAG
>DASSVY010000005.1:0-4793 GCA_035705535.1 Gaiella sp.
AGTTCGCGACGGCCGCGCTCCTGAGCATCAAGGGCCCGATCACCGCGAAGTCGTACAACGCGGCGGTCGTGAAGCTGAAGAACCAGAAGTCCGACATGCTCTGCAAGCCGTACTACGTGGGCCCCCTGCCGTTCCACATCCCCAACAACACGAACATCATCGTCGACTACAAGAACGGCAACGTCATCGTGAAGAAGGGGTGCACGGCCTTCCAGGCCGTCGACAAGGCGATCGCACAGACGCGTGCGTTCGAGAAGAAGCTCAAGCTCAACACCGGCAAGTAGTGAGAGGCGACCACATCGAGAGATGACGATCAGGAAAGGCCTCGATGGCTGACCTCCTCGCGCTGAGCGTATTCGGCGTCGACTGGCAGCTCCTCAAGCCCTTCATCGTGATCGGCCTGGCGTTCGGGGGCGTGTACGCGCTCTCGGGCGTCGGGCTGGTCGTGCTGTACCGGGCGACCGGCGTGCTGAACCTCGCGTTCGGCGCGATCGGGGCCGCCGGCGCCCTCATCGCGTACTGGCTGATCAACCACACGAGCTGCCCGGACTGGCTCGCGTTCACCGTCTGCGTGCTCTTCGGCGGCGTCCTGAACCTCGTCTACGGGGTGATCTTCGGCCCCGCCTTCGCGCGTCGCGACCCGCTCGTGAAGATGATGGGGACGCTCGCGCTCGCGCTGATCCTGCTCGGCCTGATGGGCTGGCGGGCACCCGCAGGCGGGGCGTTCGCCCGCTTCCTCCCCCTCCCGAGCTCCGAGCACCATTACTTCATCGCCGGCACGAGCGTGAACCTCACGCAGATCATCTCGGTCGCGCTCGCGCTGGCGATAACGATCGCCGTGACGATCTTCCTGCGGGTTACCCGTCTCGGCACCGCGATGCGGGCGCTCGCGAACGACCGCGAGATCACGGCCACGCTCGGCGTGCCGGTGCGCCGCGTCGAGGCGGTCGCCTGGTTCGGCTCGGGCCTTGCGTGCGGCGCAGCCGGGCTCCTCCTCCCCGACCTCCTCACGTCGCTCGACTATTCGGCGCTCACGTTCCTCGTGATCTCGGCCCTCGCCGCCGCGCTGATCGGCCGGCTGCAATCGCTCTGGGTCACGTTCCTGGGCGGCATGGCGGTGGGTCTCGCGCAAGCAGTGGTCACCCCCTACGCGTCGGTGACGGCGTACCGCGCGGCGGCGCCCTTCGTCCTCGCGATCGTCGCGCTGCTCGTGCTCTCACGCCACCGGGTCGTCACGATCTCACGTGCGAACTGAGGCGTGAGCACGGCTCCCGCAGCGAGCCCGGAGGCCGGCGCCCGCGCGCCGTTCGGCATCGAGCGGCGGCTCGCGATCCGGGCCGTGGTGATCGCCGCGCTCCTCGTCTTCGTGCTCGTCCCCCTGCCGTCGCTCGTCGGCTCGGACTGGCTGACGACGTTCTCCAGCACGGCGATCTACGCGATCGTGGCGCTCGGATTCGGGATCCTCTACGGCCGCGTCGGGATGATCTCGCTCGGCCAGGTCGCGCTCCTCTCGGTCGGCGTCTGGATCGGCGCGCGCCTTGCGTACGGGACCGGGATGCCGTACCCGATCCTCCTGCTCGCGACCGGGGCGCTGACGTGCGCGGTCGGCACCCTGGTCGGCCTGCCGTCCCTCCGGCTCTCCGGCCTCTACCTCGCGCTGATCACGCTGATGTTCGCGGGCGCGACGACGATCGTGCTGTCGGTCACCGATTTCCCGAACGGGGGCGGCGGCTTCAAGGGCCGATCGGTCACGGGCGCGCTGACGACGGAGACTCCCCCGGTTCGGCGACCCTCGATCGCGGAAGGAGACGTCGCCTTCTACCGCTACATCGTGATCGTCGCGGCGATCATGTTCCTGCTCGCGCTGATCCACGTCGCGTCGAAACCCGGGCGCGCCTGGGCATCCATCCGCGAGAGCGAGCCAGCGGCGCTCGCCGCGGGCGTGAACATCACGTTCTACAAGATGTGGGCGTTCGCGCTCGCGTCGTTCATGACCGGCGTCGCGGGCTGCCTGTTCGCATCGCAGGTGGGCGTGCCGCGCGTGATCACGTTCAGGACGCAGGACTCGCTGACCCTCGCCGCGACCGCACTGATCGGAGGCGTCTTCAGCCTCTGGGGCGCGCTCGTCGCCGCGGTCTTCAACCAGGTGCTGCCGTTCCTCTTCCAGGCTGAATGGGGCATCGACACGAACTTCCTCCTGATCATCTTCGGCGTCGGGTTGCTGCAGGTGCTGCTGACCGCACCTGGCGGGCTGGCGCAGCAGTTCCCGCGGGACGTCGCGAACCTCGGCCGGTTCGTGCTGCGCGGGATCCGGTCGCTTCGCCGACCGAAGGGCGAGCGCCCGTGATCGACGTCTCGGGACTCACGGTCCGCTTCTCCGGGATCACGCCGATCGACGACATGAGCCTCGTGTTCCCGGTCGGCACCTGCGGCCTGATCGGGCCGAACGGCGCGGGCAAGACGACCTTCTTCAACGTGCTGAGCGGGTTCGTCAAGCCGGTGGCGGGGACGATCACGGCTTTCGACCAGGATCTCCTGAAGATGGCCGACTTCCGCCGCGCGCGGTGGGGCCTCCGCCGCACGTTCCAGACCGAGATGGCGATCGAGCAGCTCTCCGTCTACGACAACGTCGCGATGATCCACGAGCACTCCGGGGCGAAGCGCTCGTCGCGCCGATCGGACGTGCACACCGCCCTCGAGTTCGTCGGTCTGCCCATCGCGCCGAAGACGAAGGTCGGCGTCCTGAACGCGCGGGAGCGACGGCTGGTCGAGCTCGCCCGGGCGGTCGTCGGCGAGCCGCGGCTCGTCCTGCTGGACGAGCCGGCCGCGGGCCTGCCGGACGAGGAGACGGCGCACCTGTCGCAGGTGATCCGGAAGATCCCCGACGCCTTCGGCGCGCTGACGATCCTCGTCGACCACGACATGAGCCTCGTCTCCCGCTGCTGTGCGACGACGGCGGTGCTCGACTTCGGCAAGCTGATCGCGCTCGGCCCGACCGAGGAGGTTCTCCGGGACGAGCAGGTGATCAAGGCGTATCTCGGCACCGAGGAGGACGTGGCGCCCCTCGACGCCACGGAGGACGAATGAGCCGTAGGCCCGACGGAGGCGACGCAGCCGGCGTAGGCTCGATGGAGCCGGTCCGGGAGCGAAGGCGGCGGCTTCGCCGCCGCTGTAGCGGGGAAGCGGCGGAGGTGCCGGCTTTGCCGGCACCGGAGCGGGTATGAGCGCGACGGCCGACGCACCCCGGCCGGACGCCCCGCCGGCGCTGAGGCTCGACGGCGTCTCGGTCTCGCGCGGCCGGCCGGTCGTCCGCGACGTCTCCCTCGAGATCGCGCCCAACGCGATCACGGCGCTGCTCGGGCCGAACGGCGCGGGCAAGTCCTCGCTCGTGCTCGCGGTCGGCGGCGTCCTCCGCCCCACCGCCGGGCGGGTCTTCGTCGGCGACCGGGACATCACCCGGCGGCGTCCCGAGGCGATCCGTGCGGCCGGTGTCGCGATCGTGCCGGAGGGACGGCGCCTGCTCGGCGACCTCTCGGTCGAGGACAACCTCCGCGTCGCGACGTATTCCCTGGGCCGATCGCAGGGCCGTGAGGGGGTCGAGTACGCGCTGGAGCTGTTCCCCGCGCTCCAGCGGCGCTGGAAGGCGTCGGCGCGCACGCTCTCGGGCGGCGAGCAGCAGATGGTCGTGCTTGCCCAGGCCCTCGTCTCGCGACCGAAGGTGATGCTCGTCGACGAGCTGTCGCTCGGCCTTGCGCCGGTCGTCGTGCAGCGGCTCGTGCCGACGCTCGCATCCGTTGCCGAGAGCGGCGTCGCGGTGCTGCTGATCGAGCAGTTCGCGCACGTCGCGCTCGGGCTCGCGACGACCGCCTACGTGATCGAGGGCGGTCGGATCCGCTACCACGGGACGGCGGCCGAGCTGAAGAGCCGACCCGAGCTCCTGCACAGCGCCTACCTCCGCCGCGAGTCGGAGATTACGGGCGACGACGCCGGATGAAGGCGGCGGTCACCGAGGCCCCCGGCACGATGCGGGTCGCCGACGTCCCGGACGCCGGCGAGCCGGAGGACGGCGAGGTGCTCATCCGCCCCGAGGCGGTCGGCCTCTGCGGATCCGACTTTCACTACTTCCTCGGCCATCTCGGCGATGCGGTCGGGACCGACCTGTACCCACGTGTGCAGGGCCACGAGTTCGCCGGCGTGCTCGAGGCCGTCGGCCCGAGCTGCCCGGCCGGCCTGCGCGCGGGCGAGCGGGTCGCCGTCTGGCCCGTGACGGCCTGCGGACACTGCTACCCCTGTCGCATCGGCCGCCGCAACGTCTGCTCGAACATCAGCCTCGTCGGCATCCACCGCGACGGCGCCTTGCAGGAGCGCATCCGGGTGCCCGCCGAGCAGGTGTTCCCGGTCGGCGAGCTCGACGCGGCCGCGTCCGCGCTGATCGAACCGGTCTCGATCGCGATCCGGGCGGTCGTCCGTGCGCGGCTCGAGGCGGGCGAGAACGCGGTCGTCCTCGGCGCCGGCCCGATCGGCCAGGCGATCGCGACGGCCGCGCTCGACCGTGGCGCGTCCGTGCTGCTGGTCGACCGCGTCACGAGCCGCGTGGAGCACGGCAAGGCGGTCGGCGCAGAGCTCCTCGCGCTCGGGGCGGACGACGACGTCGTCGCAGCGGGCCGCGAATGGTCCGGCGAGGAGGGACCCGAGGTCGTCTTCGAGGCGACCGGCGTGCCGGAGCTGGTGCAGACGGCGGTCAGGCTCGTCTCGCACGCGGGCCGCGTCGTCGTGGTCGGCCTCTCCGCCCA
>DASSVY010000006.1:0-2705 GCA_035705535.1 Gaiella sp.
GGGGAGATCCGCCTCGACGTCGAGCGCGTTCCGCTCGCCGACGTCGGCGACGCCTGGCGGCGGCAGGCCGCCGGCGAGGCGGCGAAGCTCGTGCTCGTGCCGTAACGGTCACGGCGCCAGCAGCCGCTGCCGTAGGGGATCCCAGCGCCAGACGCGGTCCTCGACCACATGCGTGCCGCCGACCCAGCGGTCGATGCCGAGCAGCTCGACCCGGTCGCCGTCGCCCGCGAGGACCCGCTCGCCCACCGGCGTCAGGCGGACGGGCATCCCCGCGAAGAGCCTTCCGTCACCGAGCGGCGGCGGCGCAGGAAGGTCGGCGCCCTCGGTCTCGACGAGCCGGGCGGGACCTCGGCCGAGCTCGGCCAGGGAACGGAAGAACCAGGCGTCGCCGAGAAACGGCGCGGACTCGAGCTCCTGGGCCGCGAAAAATGCGGCGATCGGCGTGGATGCGCCCTCGGCCACAGCGCGCAGCGCCAACCGCTCGGTGGTGGAGAGACCGTCGCCGGGAGCCGGAAGCTCCTCCAGCAGGCGGCCGAGCGCCGGGCCGAGGAGCGGGAGCGCGGGAGTGCCGCGCACGACCCAGCCCGCAAGCGCGTCCGGTTCGGGCGCGCGGAGGGCATCCCACACGTCCGCGGCTGTCTCGAGCGCGGCTTCACCCACCTCGCTGCGCGCGGGCCAGAGCGTCTCGAGCTCCTCCGCGGTCAGCTCGCCGAGGCCCCGGAACCCCGGCTTCCCGGGGAAGGAGTCCACGACGATCGCGCTCGGCCTCGCCTCCGCCTCGCGAGCGCGGGCGAGCGAATCGACGAGTTGCAGCTGGTCGTACAGGTCGTGCTCGAACCAGAGAACGACCGCGGCCCCAGCCGCGAACGCGCGCTCGAGCTGACGGTCGCGGCGCTCGAGCGACGCGAGGATCGCCCGCCGGCCGCCCCAGCCACAGTCGGAGAGAAACGCCGCCCGGCGACGAAGGAGCTCCGGCCGCGGAACGGCGGGCACGGGCCCGGCATGGAGCACGTCCTGCCAGGAGAGGACGGCGCCGCTCAGGCCGGTACGGCGGAGTGTGTTCGCGGCGCTCTCGCCGTTCGTCACGTGCAAGACGGTCGGCGGCGCCGCGGCCTCGCGGCCGCTGCGGGCGAGATAGGCGGCGCCGCAGGTGCAGTGGTCGAGGGAGTCGCACGCACAGCCGACGACGCGAGCGAGCTCTTCCCGCATCCGCCGGAGACCCGCGATCCGACCGTCGATCTCATCGATCTTCGCGGCCATTCGCACGCGCAGAACCTCCGACGGCGAGGTCGAGCGTCGCGAGGCGCGGAGGTACTCGCCGATCTCCGTGAGGGTGAATCCGACCGCCTGCGCCTCCTTGATCGCCCGCAGGAGCCGCACCGTGTCCTCGTCGTAGCGGCGATGGCCGCTCGGATCGCGGTCAGGCGCCGGCAGGAGTCCCCGCCGCTCGTAGTACCGGAGCGTCTCGACGTTGACGCCCGCCCGCTCTGCGACCTCGCCGACTCTCACGCCCGCACGATAGACCCGTACCTCGGTACGGATGTCAAGCGCCGGGCGAGCGTGGGCTACGCGGGGGTCGGCGCGGGCCGGAGCTCCGTGCCGAACTTCGCGCGCGCGACGAACTCGCCGAATCCGGGCTCCACCCGGAGCTCGCCGTCGTCGACGACGACCGTGCCGCGGACGAGGACGGTCTCGATGTCACCGGTGACCTCCGTGCCCTCGTAGAGGTTGTAGTCGGTCTTCGAGTGCTGGTCGGCCGCGGTGATCGTCTTCTTCTTCGCGGGGTCGAAGATCACGAGGTCGGCGTCGGAGCCGGGGGCGATCGTCCCCTTGCGCGGATAGAGGCCGAAGAGCTTCGCCGGGTTCGTCGAGAGGAGCTCGACCATCCGGTTCAACGTGATCCGTCCCTCACCGACGCCGAAGTGGTGGATCATGTGCAGCCGGTTCTCGAGCCCCGGGCCGCCGTTCGGGATCTGCGAGAAGTCGTCCTTGCCCGCGTCCTTCTGGCCGTCGAACAGGTACGCGCAGTGATCCGTGGAGATCGCGGAGAGGATGTCGGTGCGCACCGCGTTCCAGAGCACCTCCTGATTCGCCTTGTCGCGCGGCGGCGGCGTGTAGACGTACTTCGCGCCCTCGAAGTTCGGGCGCTCGAGGTAGCTCTGGTCGATGAAGAAGTACTGGGTGCACGTCTCGCCGTGCACGTTCCAGCCCTTCTCGCGCGCGATTGCGAGCGGCTCGACGGACTCCGCGCACGAGACGTGCACGACGTAGAGCGGCGAGCCCGCGACACGTGCGAGCTGGATCGCGCGGTTCGTCGCCTCGCCCTCTGTCTCCGGCGGGCGGGTCAGCGCATGGAAGTGGGGGGCCGTGTTCCCTGCGGCGAGGGCCTCCTTGACGAGCACGTCGATTGCGTCGCCGTTCTCGGCGTGAACCATCACGAGAGCCCCGGTCCTGGCGGCGACCTCCATCGTGCGGAAGAGCGTCTCGTCGTCGACCTGGAGCGCGCCCTTGTACGCCATGAACAGCTTGTAGGAGGTGACGCCCTGGTCGGGCAGCGTCGCGAGCTCCTCGAGCGTCCCGCCCTCGCGCAGGTCGGTGACGGCGATGTGGAAGCCGTTGTCGATGATCGCCTTCCCCTCGCGCTTGGCGTGCCACTGCGCGAGCGCGTCGCCGAAGCTCGTCCCGTGCGGCTGGATGCAGAAGTC
>DASSVY010000007.1:0-5622 GCA_035705535.1 Gaiella sp.
GTCGCTCGGAGCGACCGGCCGTCGGAGAGCCGAACCTCGACGCCGGCATCGTCCTGCGCGATCCCCGTCACCTCACGCTCGCGACGGATGGGCACCCCCAGCTCCTCGATCCAGGCGGCCAGGATCCGCTCGAACTCGCTCTGCGCGAGCGCGAGGCCGTAGTTGTGACGGGTGGGAAAGTCGCTGATGTCGAGGGAGACCCCGGCGAAGCTCTGGACCTGCATCGCCCGACCGGCCTCGAGGAACCGGTCGGCGATGCCGCGCTGGTCGAGGACTTCGATCGTGCGTGCGTGCAGCCCCCTGGCCCGTGAGCCGACGAGCTCCGGGCCAGGGCGCCGCTCGACCACGACGACGTCGACCGCCGCCAACGTCAGCTCCGCCGCCAGCATCATCCCCGTCGGGCCGCCGCCGGCGATCACCACGGCGTGCATGGTCTGTTCGTTCATCGGGGTGCTCCTTCCCTCACGCAGCGTGGTCGAGACGTCCCGCGCGACGGGCTTCGCGCACCTGCCGTCGTGTCTCTCGAGACGTCATCAGCGACAGGAGCGCTCCGACGTTCGGTCGCACCGCTCGCTCCGGCAACGAAAACGCGCATGACTCTTCTCCTGTCGTCCGAATGGTCTCTCGAGAGAGCGCCAGCGGGAGAGTGCGATCGGGACAGCGACTACCGACGGACTTCCGCGATGCGCCGCTCCAGGAAGCGGCGCTCGTGCTCCGTGTGCGCGAGCTCGAGGGCGCGCTCGTACTCGGTCGAGGCCTCGTCGGCCCGGTCGAGGCGCCGGAGCAGGTCGGCGCGGGTCGAGTGGAAGTACTGGTAGCCGTCGAGGCCGACTCGGTCGACGAGGGCGAGCCCTGCTGCCGGTCCTTCGGCCTCGGCCACGGCGATCGCGCGGTTCAGCTCCACGACCGGTGAGCCGGTCAGCCGTGCGAGCTCGCCGTACAGGGCCGCGATCTCCGGCCAGTCGTGCGGGTCGTCCATGTGCAGGGACGCGATCGCCGCCTGGATGACATACGGACCGCCTCCCTGGAGCGCGAGGGCGCGGTCGAGCGCCTCGCGGCCGCGCGCGATCTTCGCCGTGTCCCAGCGGGAGCGATCCTGGTCCGCGAGCAGCACGAGCTCGTCGTCCTCGAACCGCGCGTCGCGGCGCGCGTCGTCGAGCAGCATCAGCGCCTGGAGGCCGTGCACCTCCGGCTCGTCCGGCATCAGCTCGGCAAGCGCCGCACCGAGCCGGAGCGCCTCGCTCGCGAGGTCTCCGCGACCGCCGTAGCCCTCGTTGAAGATCAGGTAGACGACGGCAAGTACCGCCGCCAGGCGCTCGGGAAGCAGATGGCCGGCAGGAACACGGAAGGGGATGCCAGCGTCTCGGACCTTGCGCTTCGCTCGAGAAAGGCGCCGTTTCATCGTCTCCTCGGGAACGAGGAACGCGCGCGCGATCTCCTCCGTACGGAGCCCGCCGAGCGCGCGCAGCGTCAGTGCGACCTGGGCCTCGAGACCGAGTGACGGATGGCAGCAGGTGAAGATCAGCTCCAGCCGCTCGTCGGGAAAGGTCGTCTCGTCCACCTCGTCCTCCACTGCCTCGGGTACCTCGAGCAGACGTGTCTTCTCCGCGAGCACGCGGTCGCGGCGCAGGCGATCGATCGCGCGGTTGCGTGCCGTGACCGTCAGCCACGCGCCCGGATTGGGCGGTGTGCCGTCCCGTGGCCAGCGCTCGGCCGCGGTCGCGAACGCGTCCTGGGCGGCCTCCTCGGCGAGGTCGAAGTCGCCGAGGAAGCCGAACAGGTTGGCGAGGACGCGACCCCACTCCTCGCGAAAGACCTGCTCGAGCAGCACCTACCTCTCGACCAGCGGTCGTACCTCGACGGCGCCGCCCATCCGCGCCGCCGGCATCCGCGCAGCGATGTCGAGCGCCGCGTCGAGGTCGTCGGCCTGGACGAGGCAAAAGCCGCCTACGTGCTCCTTCGCGTCGACGAACGGTCCGTCGGTCAGGAGCGCCTCGCCGTTCTCGACGCGCACCGTCGTCGCCGTCTCGATCGGCTGGAGCTGCTCACCGCCGATGACCTCCGGCGACCGTCCGATCGCGAGGTACTCCTCGACGATCGCCTGGCGCTCGTCCGCGGGCATCTGCTCGACGTCGTCCGCCGCCGTGCCCGGGTAGATCTGGAGCAGGTACTTCATGTGGGGCCTCCTTCGCAGGATCTGTTCACCCCCTCAACGAACGTACACCCCGCACGGGGACAGCCGCGCCGTGCGAGTGCTTCGGCACGCTGCGAGGCGGCGCTAGCGTGTGAGCATCTGGCCCGCGCTGCGATACGAGGAATGGCGCGGGACGCGTGACACGTTGCACGCGCACACGCAGGTCCTCGGCAAGCTGGCCGCGAAGCTGGCCCCGCCGCAGCCGCAGCTCCAGCACGCCGCCCTGCGCCTGACCGCGCGCGGCTGGGAGACCGCGCCGCTGCCGTCGCCCGACGGCTCAGGCTCGTTCGGCGTCGCGCTCGACCTGCATCGAGACGAGGCGATCGTCGAGCACGTCGACGGACGCATGCACCACGTCCCGCTGACGCCGAACCGGCCCGTGCGCGACGTGACACGGGACGTGCTTGCCGCGGTTGACGACGTCGCCGGGCGCGTCGAGATCGACCCGACGCCGCAGGAGACGGCGTGGGAGACACCGCTCGATGAAGACACCGACCACACGACCTACGACCCGCTGCAGGTCGCGCAATACCTCCAGGCCGCGAGTCGCGCGGCAGAGGTGCTCGCCGCGCTGCGCGCGCCGTACCGCGGGCGCTCGACGCCGGTGAACGCATGGTGGGGAGCTTTCGACCTCGCCGCCAGCCTCTTTTCCGGCAGGTCCGCAGAGCCGCCGTCGGACGACTTCATCTATCGCAACTCGATGGACGCACAGGAGATCGCGGTGGGCTGGTGGCCCGGCGACCTCCGCTATCCGCGTCCGGCCTTCTACGCATACGCGCATCCGGCCCCGCCCGGCTTTGCCGAGCTGCAGCCCGAGCCCGCGGCCTCGCGGTGGGACGCGGAGCTTGGCGAGTTCGTCCTCGACTGGCAGCACGTGATCGCGAGCGACGATCCACTCGCGACCGCCCTTGCCTTCGCCCGCTCCGTCACGCGGGTCGCATGCGCCGCCTGCGATTGGGACCCGGGCCTCGCCGCGAGCCTCGAAGGCGAGCCGCCTCCCGTTCGCTGAGGGAGCGAGCCACGGGCCAGGACTCCAACCGCGCGAGCCCCGTTTCCATGCCGCTGCCAGTGGGTAGCGAATAGCGAGCAGGCGTCCGCGAAAAGGAGATGGCGATGGCGACCGAGCTGCAGACCGAACGGGGGATCCTCCGCGTCCCGACAGGCACGTGGAGGGTGGATCCCGCCCATTCGTCCGTCGAGTTTCGGATCAAGCACATGATGATCTCGACCGTGCGCGGCCGGTTCGGCGAGTTCGAAGGGACGATCGAGGCGGCGCCCGACTACCACGACTCGCATGTCTGGGGAACGATCGCAACGGCCTCGATCGACACCAACGCACCCGACCGCGACACGCACCTGCGCTCGGCCGACTTCTTCGACGTCGAGAACCACCCGGAGATGTCCTTCCGTTCAACGCAGATCGAGCACGTCAAGAGGGGGGACTACCGGCTCACGGGCGATCTGACGATCCACGGCGAGACGACGCCGGTCACCTTCGAGGCCAGTGTCCACGGCGTCGAGCGTGACCCGTGGGGCAAGGAACGGGTCGGAGTCGAGGTGCGCGGCAAGATCAGCCGCAGCGAGTTCGGCCTGCGCTGGAACCAGGCCCTCGAGGCGGGCGGCGTCCTCGTCGGCGACGAGGTCCGCGTCTCGGCCGACATCTCTGCGGTCTGCGAATCACCAGAGGCGACCGAGTGATTCTCCATACCGACGTGCCGACCCGTGCCCAGCTCGACCAGCTGCTCGGCGCGCGAGAGCCGTGGAGCGTCTCGATCTATCTCCCGACGAGCCCGTCCTCGCGCGGCGAGGCGGAGCGCATCGAGCTGAAGAATCTCGCCGGCGAGGCGTCCAGGCAACTCGAGGAGGCCGGCGCACCGAGAGCCGACGTCGCGGCGATCGTCGAGGAGCTCGACGACCTCGGCGACGACAACCAGTTCTGGCGCTACCAAGCGCGAAGCCTCGCGGTCTTCCTCACGCCGACGACGAGCGTGACGTTCCGGCTCGCGAACAACCTGACGGCCATGGCCGAGGTCTCGGATCGCTTCCACGTGAAGCCGCTCCTGCGCTCGCTCACGTTCCCGCACGCCGCGTTCCTGCTCGCGCTGGCCCAGAACGGCGTCCGTCTGCTCGAGATCACTCCCGATCTCGACCCCGTCGAGGTCGGGATCGCGGATCTTCCGAAGGACGTCGCGAGCGCCGTCGGAAAGGCGTCGATCCGGGATCGAGCGCCCATCGGCAAACTCCAGGGCTCCGAGGGCCAGAAGACGCGTATGCGTCAATACGCACGCCAGATCGACCAGGTGCTCCGCCCGCTGCTCAACGGGGTCGAGCTGCCGCTCATCCTCGCCGCCGCCGAGCCGATGGACTCGATCTACCGATCGGTCAACAGCTATCCGCACCTGCTTGCGAGAAGCGTCTCCGGCAACCCGGAAGCCGTCTCCGACGGCGAGCTGGCGGAGAGCGCTCGGCGCCTGCTGGACGACCTCTATGCAGCCCAGCTCCAGGCGGTCCAGGAGACCTATGCGCTCCGCGCCTCGCAACGGCGCGCAGCGGCGGACGTCGCCGACGTCGCACGGGCCGCCACCCATGGGCTCGTCGACACGGTGCTGGTCGACATCGACGAGGTCATGCCCGGGCATGTCGACGAGGACAGTGGCGCGGTCAGCTTCGACGACGCAGGCGACGCGGTGAACTACGGCGTCGTGGACGAGATCGCTCGACGGGTCTGGCTGAACGGCGGCAAGGTGCTCGCCGTCCGGCGAACCGACATTCCCGGTGAGGGCTCTGTGGCCGCGATCCTCCGCTACGCGCCCTAGGAGAAGCCGAACAGCGGCGGGAGGACGACCACGATCGCCGCCGCCCACAGGGCGAAGACGGGTAGGTAGCTCGTCTGCCAGCGCTCGAGCCGGTGGAGAGTGCTGCGTCTCGTGACGAACCGCACGGACAGCAGAGCGGCGCCCGCGAGGTTGACGAGCAGGACGACGTTGAGGCCGAGCGCTGCCGTGCGGTTCGGGGTGAAGCCGAGATCGCCGACCCGGGCGATCATCGAGCCGAGCACCATCAGATCGAGCACGAGGGCGCCGGCGACTGCGATCAGCTGGATCCAGTCCATCCAGTTCGCCGACGTGGACGGATCCCGTGCGGACATCCCGTAGAGGACGAGCGCCAGGACCACCAGCAGCAGGGCATCGAAGACGCTGAGCAGGTCGCGGTCGAACGCGCCGACGAGCCCCGTCACGGCGTAGACGACGGCGGCGCACGAGATCATGAAGGCGAACAGCGGCGTGAAGAGCATCGTGAGCACCGGCGCCATGTTCTCGACGACCCGCTGCTTCGACTCGACGAGCCACGCGGCCACAATCACAGCGCCCGCCGCGCCAGATGGGAGCACCCACACTGCAATCGACTCGGGATCGATCCCGGCGGGC
>DASSVY010000008.1:0-2318 GCA_035705535.1 Gaiella sp.
AGGAATCCGCCGAACTGGACGAGCAGCGCGAACGTCACGAGCACCCCGAGGGCGGTTATCGCAGGCCGGTCGAGCACGTTGTAGGCGACCGATGTCGCGCCCAGAGCGACGGCGATCAGCGCGAGCAGCCCCACCGCCTTCGTCTCGGAGAGCCCGTAGTAGACGAGGCGGTGCGAGGTGTGGTCTGTGCCGCCCTGCGTCACCGGCCGCCGTTCAGCGAGCCGGCGCACCGTGACGAGCGTCGTGTCGAGGATCGGAATCGCGAGCACGAGCAGCGGCAGCAGCATCGTCGCGACGGTCGTCCCCGCCGTCGTCCAGCTCGCCGCGAGGCCGAGCGCCCCGAGCAGGAAGCCCAGCAGCTGGCTGCCGCCGTCCCCCATGAACACCCGGGCGCTGTCCCCCGGCCGCAGGTTGAAGGGTAGGAAGCCGAGGCAGGCGAACGCCAGCGAGAGGGAGAGGACGAGCACCAGGTCGTTGGGGTGTGCGGTCGCCGCGTCGATTGCGAAGTAGAGGCAGGCCACGGTCGCCAGCGTCGCTGCGAGGCCGTCCATGTTGTCGAGCAGGTTGAACGCGTTGGTGATCCCGACCAGCCAGAAGACGGCGATCGCGATCCCCAGGACGTCGTTCGTCACGAGCTCGACCCGCAGGCCGGCCGCGATCGCGATCCCGGCGGCGGCGACCTGCGCGGCGAGCTTCGCGATCGGGCTCAGATGACGGACGTCGTCGACGACACCGGCGACGAAGAGCAGCCCGCAGCCTGCGAGGATCCCCGCGAGCTCCCACGACGGATCGACGGCGCCGACGGCGATCGCGAGCGCGACGCCGGCGGCGAGCCCGCACGCGATGCCGACACCGCCGAACGTCGGGGTCGCACGCTCGTGCCAGCGTTCGCCGGTGGGTTGGGCGACGAGCTTCGACGCCGCGGAGGGGGCACGGAGAAGGGCCCACAGGGCGAGCGCCGCGACAGGCAGGGCGGCGATCGTGACGGCCGCTTCCACGGTGGGCACAGGGTAGCGGCGGTTCCGTACGATTCTCGCCCGAGGCCGTCCGGCGCCGCCCTACAATCCGCGCTCGTGAGCGTCTACGCGGATCTGCTGCGGCACCGGGAGCTCTTCGGATCGCTGTTCCGGCGCGACCTGCGCGCGAAGTACAAGGGATCCTTCCTCGGTCTCGCCTGGACGCTCGCGCTGCCGGCCGCGCTCATGCTCGTCTACCTCGTCGTCTTCTCCGTCCTCTGGAAGGCGCAGCCGGCCGAGACCGAGCACTACTGGCTCTTCCTCCTGTGCGGCCTCCCGCCATGGGTCTTCTTCTCGACCTCGCTGCAGGGTGGCGCCCGGAGCATCGTCGAGAACGCGCCGATCATCCGCAAGGTGCGCTTCCCACGCCAGCTCGTCCCACTCTCCGTCGTCGCGACCGAGGTGATCGCGTTCGCCGCAATGACGGCGATCGTCCTCGTCCTCGCGCTCTGGTTCCAGCCGGAGAGCCGCGACCTCGCCTGGCTCGCGATTCCCGTCGGCGCGGTGATCGTCGTCTTCGCGGCAGGCGTGGCGCTCGCGGTCGCCTCGCTCAACGCGATCTTCCGGGACGTCGAGTTCGTCGTCACCGCCACGCTGCTGCCCTGGTTCTTTCTGACGCCGATCCTCTACCAGCTCGACGACCTTCCCGGCGCGGCGTCACGGCCGTGGCTCGTCGACATCCTCCACTGGGGGAACCCGCTGACCCCGGCGGTCGAGTCGTACCGCACGCCGCTCTACGAGGGCGAGCTCCCGCCGACCGGCGACCTGCTCTACCTCGTCGTCGCCGCGATCGTCGCGCTTGCGCTCGGCGCGATGGTCTTCAGGTCGGTGGACGACCGAATCGCGTCGGAAGCCTGACGACGGCCCGTCCCTCGAAGAGCCCGTCGCCGACGTAGGCCGGCAGCCCGCGATGCTCGGACGGCTCGAGGCCGTCGACGAGCGACGGGAGCAGTAGGGGAGCCTCGAGGCGCGGGTTGCGCCCTCCGGGCGCCCAGGCGCCGAGCGCGCGGGCGGCACGGCGTCGCTCGAGCGGCCCACCGCTCGGGAGGAGCGCAGGCCCGACCGCGGTCCAGCCCTCGGCATGGGCGTCGAGGACGAGCCGCGACCAGTCCGCCGACGGCTCAGCGCCCGCCACGAGGTGGGCGGTCGCTACCGGCGCGTCGACGACGAGCGGCTCCTCCTGCGCGGCGAGCGCCGCAGCCGTGCGAGTGTCGGGCCCGCCGTGGACCACGACGGCAAGCCGCCGCTCCGTGATCAGCGGCGCAACCTCGACCTCGAGATCGTGGGTCGCGACCCCGAGCT
>DASSVY010000009.1:0-6379 GCA_035705535.1 Gaiella sp.
CGAGCTCGACGAGCCTGTGCGTGACCATGAAGTCCGCCGCCGCCGGGCTGAAGTCCGAACGCAGCCGCGCGAGCCAGCCTTCGTACTCGAGCAGCGCCTTCGTGAACTTCTGCCACTTCGCCGGCGTGAACTTGACCTCGCTGCCGTCGCGCGAGGCGATCGCCAGGTTCGGGATGCGCTCGCGGGCGAGCAGCTCCTCGAGCTGCGCATCCTTTTCGAAGTAGAACTCCTGGTTGCCGAGCTTGACCTTGTAGAGCGGCGGCACGGCGATGTAGACGTGGCCGTTCTCGATCAGCTCGGGCATCTGCCGGTAGAGGAACGTCAGGATCAGCGTGCGGATGTGCGACCCGTCGACGTCGGCGTCGGTCATCACGATGATCCGGTTGTAGCGGAGCTTCTCGAGGTCGAACTCGTCGGCGATCCCCGTGCCGATGGCGGTGATCATCGCCTGGATCTCGGTGTTCGAGAGCACCTTGTTGATGCGGTTCTTCTCGCTGTTGATGATCTTCCCGCGCAGGGGAAGGATCGCCTGGTAGCTGCGGTCCCGGCCCGACTTCGCCGAGCCGCCCGCGGAGTCGCCCTCGACGATGAAGAGCTCGCAGGAGTCGGGGTCCTTCAGCTGGCAGTCGGCGAGCTTGCCCGGGAGCGACGAGCCGGAGAGCGCGCTCTTACGGGTCAGATCGCGTGCCTTGCGCGCCGCCTGCCGGGCGCGAGAGGCGGCCACGGCCTTCAGCACGACCTGCTTCGCGTCGCGCGGGTTCTCCTCGAGGAACTCCGCGAGCTTCGCGTTCACGATCGACTCGACCAGACCGGCGACGGGCGGGTTCCCGAGCTTCGTCTTCGTCTGCCCCTCGAACTGCGGGTTCATGAGCTTGACGGAGACGACGGCGGCGAGGCCCTCCCGGATGTCCTCGCCCTCGAGGTTGTCCTCCTTCTCCTTGAGGAGGCCCTTGTCGCGCGCGTACTTGTTGATCGTGCGGGTCAACGCCGAGCGGAACCCCTGCATGTGGGTACCGCCCTCGTGGGTGTTGATGTTGTTAGCGAAGGAAAAGACCGACTCCTGGTACGACGCGTTCCACTGCATCGCGACCTCGACGTAGCCCGCGTCGTTCTCGCCGTCGAAGTAGACGATCCGGCGGTGGATCGGGTCCTTGGACTCGTTCGTGTACGCGACGAAGTCCCGGATACCGCCCTCGTAGTGGAACTCGACGGCCTTGCCTTCGGCGCGCTCGTCGGTGAGCCTGATGCGGAGCGCTCTGGTGAGAAACGCCGTCTCGCGCAGCCGCTGCGTGAGGGTGTCCGCCGAGAACTCCGTCTCCTCGAACACCTCCGTGTCGGGCAGGAACGAGATCGTCGTGCCGGTCTCCTTCGCGATCCCCACCGTCTCGACCTCGCCCTGCGGCTCGCCGCGGACGAACTCCTGCCGGTAGATCTTCCCGTCGCGGTGCACCTCGGCGACGAGCCATTCGGAGAGCGCGTTGACGACCGAGACGCCGACACCGTGCAGGCCGCCGGACACCTTGTAGCCCTCGCCGCCGAACTTCCCGCCGGCGTGGAGCTTCGTCAGGACGGTCGTGAGCGCCGACATCCCGTCGGGCATCACGTCGACCGGGATGCCGGCCCCGGCATCGCGCACGGTGACCGAGTTGTCCGGGTGGATCGTGACCTCGATCAGGTCGTTGCGGCCCGCGAGCGCCTCGTCGACGGCGTTGTCGACGACCTCGTAGACGAGGTGGTGAAGCCCTCGAGCGCCCGTCGACCCGATGTACATCCCGGGCCGCAGACGGACCGGCTCGAGGCCCTCGAGAACGGTGATGTCCTTTGCGGTGTACGCGGTTTCGGTCATGCCCCTCCTGGACACAAAAATGCCTGCAAAACAGGGGTTTTGCGGGCCTGGTGAAGTATATCAGACAGAGCGGCCGCCGCGGCCCATGGCGAGGCTTGCGGCAGCCGCCCGGCGCACGGCTTCGCGGAGGCCCGGGTCCTCGATCCGAGCGGCGAGCGCGGCGGCCTCGGCGGCCTCTTCAGCGGTCGGCACACGCACCTCCGCCGGGGCCTCAACCTCCGCCGACGGTGACGGCACCGGGCCGGGCGCGAACCGCAGCGCAGGCGGCGTCGCATCCCCCAGGGAAGCGGCGAGCTTTGCTCGGATCTCCGCCTCCATCCGGCCGAGCTCGAACGCCCAGGTCGACGAGACCGTCGTCACGTGGAGCGTCCCGTCCCGCGCGAGGCGCTGTGGCCAGGCAGAGCGGGCGATCGCTGCACCGACCGCGTCCGGCCAGGCGCGGGTCACCTGTGCGAGGACGCCGGCGTCCGGGACGCCCGACGAGCGAAGCGCGCGGCGCACCGAGCTGTCGAGGCGCTCCATCAGGCGGCCGCCGTCACGCGGCCGGGGGTCACGACGAGGAGCTGGGCCGGCGCGAGCGGGAGCGCTTCCGCGCCGGTCGCGGTGACGAGGGTCTGACCGACGCTGCCGAGCCGCGTCGAGAGGAGCCTTCGTCGGTCCGCGTCGAGCTCCGAGAGCGCGTCGTCGAGCAACAGGAGCGGGGGGATCCCGACCTGATCGGTGAGGACACCGGCCTCGGCGAGCAGCAGCGAGAGGACCGCCGTCCGCTGCTCGCCCTGCGAGCCGAACATCCGCAGATCGCGATCGCCTGCGAGCAGCCGGACGTCGTCGAGGTGCGGCCCGAGACCGGTCGTCCCTCGCTCGAGGTCGCGCGACAGGCGCTCGTCGAGGGCGGCGCGGGTCGGAGCCTCGCCGTCGTAGGCAAGGATTCCACCCGCAAGGCCGAGCTCGGCGGAGCGGTCGGCAAAGGCGGGCGCGAGCAACGACACGAGCTGGCGACGGGCGTCGACCAGAGCCCGCGCGAGCTCGACGACGCGCTCCGTCCACGGCTCGAGCGCTTCGGGTCCGGAGAGACCGGCGCCGGCGCGGCGCAGGGCGGCGTTCCGCTGCGCCAACCCGGACGCATACGCGGTCGGGACGTCGGCGCGGGCGGGGAGCACGCGTGCGAGGGCCCGGTCGAAATACGCCCTGCGCGTCGCGGGCCCGCCCTTGACGACGGCCAGGCGATCGGGGGTGAAGACGAGCGTGTGCACCTTCCGCCGGAGCTCGTCCGCCGACGCGACGTTTGCCCCGTCCAGACGGATCCGCTTCGGCGTCTCGCGCGAGAGCGTCACCTCGGCCCGAACGCCGACCTGCCCTCGCAGCCCGCGAACGGCGACGCGAGCGGCCGCCGCGCCGTTCCGGACGATCTGCGCGTCGTGACGCGTGCGGAACGAGAGCCCCTGCGTCGCGAGGTGGACGGCCTCGAGGAGGTTCGTCTTCCCCGCCCCGTTCGGGCCCGTCACGAGCACGAGGCCGGGCTCGAGCGCGAGCTCGAGCTGCCGGTACGAGCGCACGTCACGAATCGAGACGGCATCGACTATCACCCGGCGGCGGGTCGATTTCTCGGGGCTCGCGCGAAAGGTGCGACGCATTCACGCGACGCACCGTTCGCGCTCGTCATCCCGCGAGCCGGATGGGCATGTTCAGGTACCAGAAGCTGTCGCCGTCGGTGCTGATCAGGCCCGGTCTGAGCGGGTTGATGAGCTCGAGCTTGACCTCGTCGGCCGTGACCGACTCGAGGCCGTCGCGCAGGAACTCCGCGTTGAACCCGATCTCGAGCGGCTCGCCCGAGTAGCGGAGCGCGAGCGACTCCCGCGTCTCGCCGACGTCCTGGCTCTGCGCGGAGATCGTCAGCTCTCCTTCCTCGAACCGGAGCCGGAGCGGGGTGTTCCGCTGTGCCATCACGGCGGCCCGGCGAACCGCCTCGAGGAGCTCCGCGCGATTCAGCTCGAGCTCGACCTCGAACGACTCGGGCCTGAGTTGTTGCACGTTCGGGAACTGGCCGTCGATCCGCCGGGTCGTCAACCACGCACGGCCGGTGCCGAAGATCACGTGGTTCTCGTTGACCCCAAGCTGGATCCGCTCCGCCCCGGCGGCTATCCGGCCGAGCTCGTCGAGCGCGCGGGCGGGGATGATCGCCTCGAGCTCCGGCCCGCCGTTCTCGAGCTCCGTCTCCTTGACGGACATCCGGTAGGAGTCGGTCGCCGCCATCGTCAGTTTCGAGCCCTCGAACTGCGCGAGGATCCCGGTCAGCACCGGCCGGGACTCGTCCCGCGAGGCGGCGCGTGAGACGCGCTGGATGGTGTCGAGCAGCGCGGCTGCGTCGATCTCCTGCAGCGGCACGTCGACGGAGGGTAGGCGCGGGAAGTCCTCTGCCGCGAAGACGTTGAGCCGTGACGAGTACGACCCGGCCTCGATCGACGCCGCGCCCTCCTCCGGCGCGTGCGCGAGCGTCACCTCGCCCGAGGGCAGAAGCCGGACGATGTCGCCCAGGAGCTTCGCCGGCACGACGAGCGCGCCTTCTCCCGTGACGGTCGCCGGGACGGTCGTCCGGAGCGAGAGCTCCATGTCTGTCGCCTCGAGCTCCAGCAGCCCTTCCGCGGCGCGGATGCCGACCCCGCCGAGCACCTGGACGGTGCCTCGCGACGACGCCGCGCGTGCGACGAGCTGCAGCCCGGCAGCGAGCTCGTCACGATCGACGGTGACGCGGATGCTGGAGCCGACCACGGTGTCGGTTTCCATCATGTCTTTTTAAAACCTTTCGTCGTAGTGCTTAGGGAGTGTGGACGTCGGGGATGACGGAGCGAATCCCTGTGGCCATGCGGCTCGAGGGGTGTGGGTCCAGAGCACGAGTTGTCCACGGGTCCGACAGTCGCGCGCTGTCCAACGACGAGACGGCGGGAATCATCCACGGTGCTTGATCCGGGCCGTCAGGTCCTGCACCAGGTTGTACACAGCCCGGTCCTCGGAGATCATCCGGGTGATCTTCGCGTTCGCATGGAGGACGGTGGAGTGGTCGCGGCCGCCGAACTCCTTGCCGATCTTCGGGAGCGACGCGTCGGTCAGCTCGCGGGAGAGGTACATCGCCACCTGTCGCGGGTACGCGACCGCCTGTGAGCGTCGCTGGCTGCAGAGCTCCTCGACACTCAACGAGAACCGGTCACAAACCGCCTCTTGGATCAAGCCGATCGTCACCTCCGGCACACCGCCGTTCGACGGGAACAGATCGCGCAGGACCTGCTCGGCGAGGTCGACGTCGAGCGGCAGCCCCGTGAGGGATGAGAACGCTACGACACGCGTCAGCGCTCCTTCGAGCTCGCGGATGTTCGTCGAGACGCGCCCGGCGATGAAGGTCAGCACCTCCGGGTCGTGCATCGTGATCCCGTCCGTCGTGACCTTCTTGCGGAGGATCGCGATGCGCGTCTCCAGGTCGGGCGGCTGGATGTCCGTGATCAGCCCCCACTCGAACCGGGAGCGCAGGCGCTCCTCGAGCGTCGCGATCTCCTTCGGTGGGCGGTCGGACGAGATCACGATCTGCCGTCCGGCCTCGTAGAGCGAGTTGAAGGTGTGGAAGAACTCCTCCTGGAATCGCTCCTTGCCCTCGAGGAACTGGATGTCGTCCACGAGCAGCACGTCGTACGCGCGGTAGCGGTGCTTGAACCCCTCGATCCGCTTGTCCCGCAGCGAGTTGATGAAGTCGTTCGTGAACGTCTCGCTCGTGACGTAGCGGCGCGTGAGCCCCTTCGAGTGGTCGCTTACATACGCGCCGATCGCCTGCAGGAGGTGGGTCTTGCCGAGCCCCGTGCCGCCGTAGATGAAGAGCGGGTTGTACGCCTGCGCCGGCGCCTCCGCGACGGCAAGCGCCGCCGCGTGGGCGAAGCGATTCGACGAGCCGATCACGAAGTTGTCGAACGTGTACTTCGGATTGGCACCGGGTTGCGGCTCCGCTGTGGGTGTCGCACGCGGGGCAGCACCGGCCGCCTCGGCGGGCTCGGCCTGCTCGGCGACGGTCAGGGAGACGCGCATCTCACGGCCGACCGAGTCGCGGGTGGCGGCCCGCAGCAGCCCGAGGAAGTGGCTCTCGATCCACTCGCGCGTGAAGTCGTTCGGGACGACGACGACGAACGCGTCGTCGCTCAGGTGCGCGCCGCCTGCGGCGCCGAACCACGTCGCGTGGGTGGTCTCGTTGAGCGTTTCCCGGAGGCGTCGGGAGACGTCGTCCCAAAGATGGTCGGCAGTGCGATCGCCGGCGGGCTCCAACGCGGTGTTCGACGCTCCTCTCGGGGTCGCGGGAGCGCGAGCATACCACCCTCCCAACGCGCCGTCCGAGACGCGCCGCCCCCGCCAAGTCGGAGAAAAATAGCGCAATTTTGCAGGGACTTCTCCGGTCTCCACACGGATCTCCACAGCTGTGGACAACCATCTCCGGCGTGCCTCGGAGGGCGACATTCGTCCCCGTGAGCAGCCCTTTCCCGCGCCGCCTTCGACGCC
>DASSVY010000010.1:0-5749 GCA_035705535.1 Gaiella sp.
CCTGATCGTCCTCGCGGACACCGTCTGCTGCGCGCAGACAGCCCAGACGGTCGCGGCGAGACCGGGGTGGAGCCGAATCGCGGCCGTGCGCACGGGCTCGATCGTCCGGCTGAACGACTCGATCTCCTCACGCTGGGGCCCGCGGCTCGTGAACCTCGTGCGGGCCGTCGGCACCGCGGTCCTGCGGCTCGGGAGCCAGTGACAGATGGAGGCGGCCGCCGCGCAGGCACCCGCCGTTCGCGTTCGCGGGGTCACACTCGGCTGGGCGCTCGCGGCGGTCGCCTTCCTCCTCCTCGCGCTCGTCGTCGGCGTCGTCGTCGGCCCCGTCGACCTCGGCGTCGGCGACGTGCTGCAGTCGATCGCGGCGAAGCTCGGCGTCCCGGGCGTCCATTCGCCGCTGAGCCCGACCGCGGAGGCAATCCTCTGGGACCTGCGCGTCCCCCGTGTCGTGCTCGCCGCTCTCGTCGGCGGGATGCTCGCGACCGCCGGCGCGACCTACCAGGGGGTGTTCCACAACCCGCTCGCAGACCCGTACCTGCTCGGCGTTGCCGCCGGAGCCGGCCTGGGCGCGACCCTCGCGATCGCCTATCTGCCGCACGCTCTCTCCGGTCATCAGCTGCTCCCGATCGCGGCCTTCGTCGGCGGGTCGGTGGCGGTCGTGATCGCCTACTCGATCGGCCGGGCCGCCGGTCGCGAGCGCGACTCGGCGACGCTCGTCCTTGCCGGCGTCACCGTGGCGAGCTTCTTCACCGCGCTCCAGACGTTCGTCCAGCAGCGGAACACCGACACGCTGCAGGAGGTCACCTCCTGGATCCTCGGCAGCCTTCCGAACACCGGTTGGAGCGACGTGAGGACGCTTGCTCCGTACGTTTTCGCCGCGACCGCCGTGATCGTTGCACTGCGGAGGGTCGTCGACGTCTTGAGCCTCGGGGACCTCGAGGCCGAGAGCCTCGGGATCCACGTCCGCCGCGTCCGCCTCGCGCTCGTGGTCGCCGCGACGGTCGGCACCGCAGCGGCCGTCGCCGTGAGCGGGCTGATCGCGTTCGTCGGGATCATCGTCCCGCACGCGGTGCGGCTGGTGGTCGGCACCTCGTATCGCGGCCTGCTGCCTCTCTCGTTCGTCGTCGGGGCGGGATTCCTCGTGCTCTGCGACGTGATCGCACGCACCGCCCTCTCCCCGGCCGAGGTGCCGATCGGCGTCGTCACGGCGTTGTTCGGCGCGCCGGCCTTCGCGCTCGTGCTGCGGACGCGGGGGAGCCGGGCATGAGCGCGATCTCGCTCGAGCGGGTGACCGTGACGCTCGGCGGCCGGCAGGTCGTGCGCGAGGTGACGGCCGAGATCGAGACGGGAGACTGGGTGGCGCTGATCGGGCCGAACGGCGCCGGGAAGACGTCGCTCTTGCGCGCGGTCGCCGGGCTGCTGCCGTGCGACGGGTCGATCTCGCTCGAGGGAACGGCCCTTTCGGAGCTCGGCCGTCGAGAGCGGGCGCAACGGCTTGCGCTCGTCCCGCAGGAGCCGCGCACGCCGCCGTGGCTGACCGTCGCGGAGTACGTGCTGATGGGACGGACGCCGTACCTGCGCCCGCTGGCGCGCGAGGGCGAGAGAGACCACGATGCGGCGGCGCGCGCCCTCTACCGACTCGACCTCGACGAACTCGCAGAGCGGACGCTCGGCACGCTCTCGGGCGGGGAGCGGCAGCGGGTTGTCGTCGCCCGCGCGCTCGCGCAGGAGGCGTCGATCGTCCTCCTCGACGAACCGACGGCCTCCCTCGACATCGGCCACCAGCAGCAGGCGCTCGACCTGCTCGACGCGCTCCGCGAGACGGAGGGCCTGACGCTCGTCGCCGCAATGCACGACCTGACGCTGGCCGCGCAGTACGCCGACCGGGTGCTGCTCCTCGACCAGGGTCGGGTCGTCGCCGACGGCGCCCCGGCGGACGTCCTCACCGAGGCGGCGCTCGCGCAGCACTACGGCGCGCGCGTCCGCGTCGTGACGCTCGACGACGGCGTCGCCGTGCTCCCGGCCCGCAGAGCGTCCGTCTGACGGCGATGCGCTTCGCGCACCGCATCGGGCCCCGACCCGCGATCCGCACCGCGATCGCCGTCGCATCTGTCGCGCTGGTCGTCCCGGCGACGGCGCCGCCCGCGCAGGCGATCCACCGCGGCTCCAACGCGGATTTCGGCTCCTACCGCTTCATGGTCTCCCTGCGGCTCGCGCAGACGCCCGACAAGCACCGCTGCGGCGGCACCCTGATCGCACCGGACATCGTGCTCACGGCGGGGCACTGCGTCGTCGGGATCCCTCAGGAGGGGCTCGTCGCGGTCGTCGGCGCCGACGTGCCCGACTGGCCGTCCGCGCAGCGGGTTGCCAGCCTCGCCTACCGCACGCCCGCCGGATTCGATCTCCGGCACGACAACCGCCATGACATCGCGATCGTGAAGCTCGCAGTCCCGCAGCAGACGCCGGGAATCACGCTCGCGCGCTCGGAACCGCGTGTGGGGACGACTGTCGCGACCGTCGGCTGGGGCTGCACCAACGCGCCACCCGCCTGCGTCGTCCACCCAACCCGGCTCCAGGTCTCGGCCCAGTCCGTGCTGCGAGACGCTCGATGCGGGACGGACGTGTTCTGGGTCCCGCCGATGTTCGACCGCACGACGGTCTGCACGAAAGGCATCCGGCTGCGGTCGACCGTGAACCACGGCGATTCCGGCGGCCCGCTGCTGGTCGAGGACGGATCGGGAGCGTTTCGGCAGGTCGGCGTGACGAGCCTCGGGGCGGACAGCAAGGCGAAGCTCTATGCGGGCTTCACGTCGGTTCCGCTCGAGCGGAGGTGGATCGCCGGCGCGATCGCCTCGCTGCGGCGCTGAGCGCCGCCCGGCGGCGTACAGTCCGAGAGGTGAGACGTGGCCTCGTGATCGCTGCGCTCGTGTGCGCGTGCGCCTTCGCGGTGCCGGCCATCGGCCGCGCCGGTTCGGTGCATCTGGAGCAGTACGTGGCGACCGGGAGCTCCGTCCAGGTGTCCGTCGTCGTCCGCCGGCCCGCATCGTTCTCCGTGCTGCTCCGGACGCGGACGGTCGGACGGACGCAGCTCCGCCTCCTCGGCGCCCACGCGCCCCGGGGCGGGCCGCTGATCGACACGAAGACGACGAGGTGCGACGGAGCCGCGGGCTCGTACTACTGCCAGGCGTCGTACGAGCCGCTCCCAGCGGGGACGTACACGTTCCGGATCGTCCGCCGCTCGGGCTTCTCGACGACCGTCGAGCTCACGGTCCGCTGGTAGCGGACACGTCCGGACGGGCCGCCGGAGGGCGCGGCAAGTGGACGTGTCCGCGGGCCGCTGGGCACACAACCGTAGTCGCGGGCACGTTCACTAGCATCGACGCGTGGCTGTCACCCCGCACGAGGAGCTGCTCGCCGACCTCAACCCGGCCCAGCGCGAGGCCGTGCTCCACGTCGACGGGCCGCTCCTCGTCGTCGCCGGTGCGGGCTCGGGGAAGACCCGGGTGCTCACCCATCGCGTCGCCCACCTGATCCGGGCGCACGGGGTCAAGCCGAACGAGATCCTCGCGATCACGTTCACGAACAAGGCCGCGACCGAGATGCGCGAGCGGCTCGAGCGCATGCTCGGCCGCACCGCCCGGGCGATCTGGATCCTCACCTTCCACGCGGCCTGCGGCCGCATGCTGCGCCGGGAGGCGGAGCGGCTCGGCTACCGCTCGAACTTCACGATCTACGACCAGGCCGACCAGGTGCGCCTCGTCAAGGCGTGCCTCGAGGAGCTCGGCAAGGACCCGAAGAGGTTCACGCCCCGCGGGATCCACTCGCAGATCTCGAACGCGAAGAACCAGCTGATCTCGCCGGACGAGTACACCGCGCGGGTCTCGTCGTTCTGGGACCAGACGGTCGCCGAGGTCTACGCGCTGTACCAGCGGCGGCTCTTCCGCTCGAACGCGGTCGACTTCGACGACATGCTGATGCTGACCGTTCAGGTGCTCGAGCGGTTCCCGGAGGCGCGCGAGCGATGGCGGAACGCCTTCCGGCATGTCCTCGTCGACGAGTACCAGGACACGAACCACGCCCAGTACCGCTTCCTCCAGCTCCTGGCCGAGAAGCACCGCAACGTGTTCGCCGTCGGGGACCCCGATCAGTCGATCTACGCCTTCCGTGGCGCCGATATCCGGAACATCCTCGACTTCGAGCGCGACTTCGGCGGTGCGGGCGTGATCGCGCTCGAGCAGAACTACCGCTCCTCCAACAGGATCCTCGAGGCCGCGAACTCGGTGATCGACAACAACCGCGACCGCAAGCCGAAGCGGCTCTGGTCCGAGCTCGGTGACGGCGATCCGGTCGAGGTGGTGGAGGTCGAGGACGAGCACGCCGAGGCGCGCTTCGTCGCCGCGGAGATCGCCAGGCAGGTCGAGACCGGCACCTCCGCGTCTGAGGTCGCGATCTTCTACCGGACGAACGCGCAGTCCCGCGTGCTCGAGGACGTGCTCGTGCGCCAGGGCGTGCCGTACCAGGTGATCGGCGGCCCGCGCTTCTACGAGCGCGCGGAGATCCGCGACGCCGTCGCGTACCTCGCCGTGCTCAACAACTCCGACGACGCCGTCTCGTTGATGCGGATCGCCAACCGTCCGCGCCGCGGCATCGGGGACACGTCGATCCGGCGGCTGGTCGCGCATGCCGACTCGCTCGGGATCTCGCTCTGGGACGCGATGGCCGATCCGGAGGCTGCGGGGCTCGCGAGCGCGAGCGGCCGGGCGATCCGCGCCTTCCGCACGACGATGGAATCCCTGATGGCATCGGCTCAGGAGCTCGCCGTCGACGAGCTCGTCCAGGCGGTGCTCGAGCGCTCGGGGACGCTCGAGGCGTACGAGGCGGAGCGAACGATCGAGGCGCGCGGCCGGATCGAGAACCTCGAGGAGCTGGTCGGCTCCGCGCAGGAGTACCGTCGGCGAGTCGACGAGCCGTCGCTCTCCGGGTTTCTCGAGGAGGTGCAGCTCCAGTCCGACCAGGACACCCTGGTCAGCGGGGAGCCGCAGGTGACGCTGATGACGATCCACAACGCGAAGGGCCTCGAGTACCGCATCGTGTTCCTCATCGGAATGGAGGAGGGGATCTTCCCGCACGCTCGCTCGATCGAGGACAACGACGTGGAGGAGGAGCGACGGCTCGCCTACGTCGGGATGACACGCGCGATGGAGCGGCTGACGCTCACCCACACGACCGCGCGCTCCCTGTACGGGCGCCGCGAGTACAACCTTCCCTCGCGATTCCTCGACGAGCTGCCGGCGGGGGTGGAGCGCGAGCGGCTGCGTCCCGCGTCGTGGGTGGGCTACGCCCAGTCGGCACGTCAGATCGCGCCGCGCGACGAACGGGAGCTGCCCGCGCTCTCGACGGGCGACTCCGTGCGCCACGGCTCGCTCGGCGAGGGGGTCGTGACCCGGATCGAGGCGGGCGGTGTCGTGACCGTGCGCTTCGCGGCCGACGGGAGCGAGCGGCGACTGATGATCGAGTACGCGCCGCTCGAGAAGCTGTAGCGAGCGGCCACTAGGATCGCCGGATGGCCTTCCGCGTCCGCGCAGTTCGCGATGCCGAGGAGTACCGTGCCGCGCTCGGGGGGATCGGGCACTACTTCGGCTGGGCGCCCAGCGCCGAGGACGCGGAGCGCTTCGGTGCGCTGCTCCCGCACGAGCGCATGCACGCGGTCTTCGACGACGGTCACATCGTCGCCGGGGCGGGCGCGTAC
>DASSVY010000011.1:0-3668 GCA_035705535.1 Gaiella sp.
GTGTCGCCGTCGTAGGAGAAGGCCTCGCCGCCGAGGACTCCGCGGACGATCTGCACCGCGTCGCGCATCGGCCCGAGCGTCTTCTTCGTCTGGCCCTTGATGTTGTTGAGGAAGATCTTCGACGTGCCGAACCCGAGTAGGAACCGGTCGGGCCCGGCCGCCTCCTGGACGACGCGAGCGTCCATGGCGACCTGCACGGGGTGGCGCGTCCAGGGGGAGATGATCCCCCAGCCGATCGTCAGCTGTGTCGTCTCGCGCGCCATCAACGCGGAGACGACCGTCGACGAGCGCGCCTCCATCTGGTGCTTGCGCCACCACGGATACGCCTCGGCGAGCCAGATCGTGTCCATTCCGGCCTCGTCCATCGCGCGCGCCGACGCGAGCATCTCGTCGAGCGGCTCCATCGTGAGCTGCATCACCCCGATGCGGAAGGACATGTCTGACATGTCACGGGACCCTAACACCTTCCTCCGGCGCTGTCGCGCCGAGGCTCCGCGATCGGCGGGTCGTTCCCGCGTCGTCGGGCCTCCGGGGCGGGCGGCGGGTCCCGCTCGCGACTCTCGGCGGTCCGCCGCACCCTCGTCACGAGCCCGTTCCACACGAGCAGCGTCGTCGGGCGTGCCCGCACGTCGCCCGTGTCGGACGGCGACTGCCGGCTCACAACGCGACCCGCTCGCGGACCGGCGCGGCCGCCACGCGGCTCCGGCCGGACGCCGGCTGCGCCGCGATGTGCCGTGCGACTCGCTCGCCGTCCCTCCCTGCC
The DNA here is from genome assembly GCA_035705535.1 of Gaiella sp. Taxonomy (GTDB): domain Bacteria; phylum Actinomycetota; class Thermoleophilia; order Gaiellales; family Gaiellaceae; genus Gaiella. Next base: position 764 of record DASSVY010000011.1, read on the forward strand.
CCGTAGACGAGCATCGACGTGAACGAGTGCAGGAAGAGCAGTCCTACGAAGTAGAGGCCCGGGGACGAGTCGACGACGCCCCGGTACTGCACCGGGTAGCCATCGTCCTCCGTTTCGTACGCCACGTCGATCCACGAGTGATCGGGCCGGAAGCCGGTACACCAGATCACGTTCCGGACGTCGAGAATGCGGCCGTCGTCGAGCATCGGCCGGCCACCCTCCACGCCGACCGTGCGCGCCGGCGTCCGCTCGACGCCCGCGGCGAGCAGGTCCTTCCTCCGGTAGCGGAGGAGCGGAGCGCCGCCGTGCCGGATGTGCGGCCGCATCTTGCGACCCATCCGCGTGTCCATGGTGAAAACGTGCTTCCCGGCAAACGCCAGCACGCGGAACCCCATGCGCCCGCGCCGCGTGTCGACGCGTGCGGGAATCTGTCCGTTGTCGGTGCCCGACAGGATCGTCGGATGCCTCGAGACCGCCTCGTACGCGAGGTCAGCCCCCGAGTGGCTTGCGCCGACGACGAGCACCGGCCCGGGCTGGAGCTGCGCGAGGTTGCGGTAGTCGTCGGAGTGGAGCTGTCTGATCGTGGGGTCGAGCTCCGCAGCGAAACTCGGCACGTAGGGCTTCTGCATGACGCCTGTCGCGACGACGACGTTCTCGGATTCGAACGTCTGCTCGCCCGCGGTGACCACATAGCGGCCGCCGTCCGTCGTCACGCGGTCGACGGCGGTCCCCGAGCGGACGGGCAGCTCGAACCGCGCCGCGTACGCCTCCAGGTAGTCCGCCATCTCGTGTGTGGTCGGGTAGTGCGTGCGCTTCGCGGGGAACCGCATCCCCGGAAGCCCGTCGTAGCCGGCGGGCGAGTAGAGGCGGAGCGAGTCCCAGCGCCTCCGCCACGGGTCACCGACGCGCTCGCTCGCGTCGAGAGTCACGAACGATCGCCCGTGCCGCTGCAGGTGGTGGCTCGTCGCGAGCCCCGCCTGGCCGCCGCCCACGATCACCGTCTCGAAGAACTCGGTCGCCATCTCGGCCTCCCTCGTCGTTTCACTCGACGGTAGGAGGCCGCGGAGCCGGTCGCATCGCACGGATCCGCCAACGTCGCGAGCGCCCGGCGTGGTCAATTACGACCACGCGGGAGCGTCAGACGAGGTCGTGCTCGAACGCGAACGCCGTTGCGCCGGCGCGGGACGACAGGCCGAGCTTCGCGAAGATGTTCTGGACGTGTCTCGCGACGGTGTGCTCGCTGATCACGAGCGAGGCCGCGATCTGCCGGTTCGTCCTGCCGGCGGCGACGAGCCGCAGGACCTCGAGCTCCCGGCGCGACAGCCCATGCGCCGGCGCGGCGCGCCCGAGACGCGCGAGGTCGGGCTCGGCGCCGAGACGCTCGAAGATGGCCCGTGCGACGTCGTGCTCGAGCGCCGCGGAGTCGGCGTCTCCGAGCGATCGGCACGCGTCGCCCACGAGCACCCGCGTCCGCGCGCTCTCGTACGGAGCGTCGAGGGCCTGCCACGTCTCCGCCGCTCTCCGCAGCGCGACGAGCGCCTCCCGGGGCTCGCCGAGCGCGAGGTCGACCGCGCCCCGCGCATGCGCGGCCATCGCCTCGAGCATCGCGCTGTCGTATCGAGCGACGACCTTGCTGAGCTCGACAGAGGCACGGCGGGCCGGCTCGACCTCGCCTGCCGCGAGCATGATCTCGACGAACGCGGGGAGGAGTCGCGCGCGCTCCACCGGCGAGCTCGCCTCGGCCTCCGCCCGCGTGATCGCCGAGACAGCCGCGTCGGTTCGCCCCTGCGCCAGCCGGAGCTGCGCGAGGCCGGGCTGCGGCTCCCAGCCGAACGCGCTCGCCTCGGTGTAGGCGCGCTCCGCGCCGGCGAAGTCGCCCTGGAGGCGAAGGAGCTCGCCCTGGCGATAGCGGGCGATCCCGGCCGCCGGGTTGCCGGTCTCGACGAAGCGCTCACCCGCACGACGCGCCTCGGCCAGCGCGTCACGCCATTCGCCGTCGAGCTGCATGATCTCCGCCCGGTGCACGAGGCACCGCCCGGTGAACGCGACCATCTCCGGTTGGAGCGCCCACCAGTCCGCGAGCGCCCGGGTCCATTCGCGCGCCCGCTGCACCTCGTACACCTCCTGGCACGCGAGGATCACGCCGCAGTACACGATCCCGGTGACGAAGGGCAGGAGCTCCTCGGCGGTCACGGCGACCATCGCCTCGTCCAGGAGCGCGAGCCCCTCGCGCACGCGGCCGTCCCGGATGAGCATGTGACCCTGGGCGTGCACGCCGAGCGCGAAAAGGTCGCGGTCGCCGAATCGCTCGGCGAGGCGAACCGCCTCCTCGGCCACCGCGGCGGCGGCCGCAAACTCCCCGGCCGCCTCGTGCTGGAAGATGGCAGGCACGAGCAGGTACCCCCGCTCGGCGCACTCGTCCTCGCCGGTGACCAGGCGCTGCGCCCGGCCGAGCCACCCGCTGGCGGGGCCGATCTCGCCTCGCGAAGCGAGGCTCATCACGATCCACGCCGCCGCACGGACCGCACGCAGCGTGGCGCCGTCCTCGAGGTAGCGCAGATGGGCACGCTCCAGCCACGCCACGCTGTCGTCGTCCCGGCCCAGCATCGCCGCGGCCATCGCCAGCAGCTCGAGATCCTGTGGATCGAGCGGCTGCTGCGCGTGGGCGTGCTCCAGGCACTCGCAGGCCTGGAGCCAGGCTCGCGTCGCGTAGGCCTCACGGCCCCGCTCGAGCTCGTCGAGGGTGCCCGGCAGGCGGCGCTCCACTGCGCGGCGAACGATAACGCCGAAATGCGAGGCTCGCCGAGTCGCGGAGTCGGCGTCAGCCTCCGGCTTTCGCCGCCTGCACCTCGTTGTCGAGCGCGGCGAGCACGTTGCCGACCTGCTGGTTGATGATCGGCTGCAG
>DASSVY010000012.1:0-5184 GCA_035705535.1 Gaiella sp.
GCCAGCTCGCCCTCCGAGCGAGAGAACAGCGTGAGATTCGCTCCTGCCTCCGCGAGGGCAAGAGCGGTCGCGCGGCCGATCCCACGTCCCGCCCCGGTCACGATCGCGTGCCGGCCGTCGAGGCGCTGGGAGGGAAGCATCGCGGTGGTCATGCCTCGAGCTCCTGCCGGAGCCGGGCGAGCGCGACATAGGCGCGGTCTCGCCGGCCGATCAGCTCGTCCGCCTGCGCCTGGGACAGCTCGAGGAAGCCGCGTTCCGTCTTGACCCCGAGCTCGCCGCGGTCGACGTGCTCCCGCAGGAGGCGCGGCGCGGCGAAGTTGTCGCCGAGGCCGCCCTCGAGCGTGCGGAAGATGTCCGCGTACACGTCGAGGCCGGCCATGTCCGCGATCGTGAACGGCCCGAAGAACGGCAGCCGGAAGCCGAACGACGAGCGCACCACCTCGTCCACCTGGTCGGGTGCGGCGAGCCCCTCCTCGACGATCCGCGTGGCTTCCTTGAACATCGCGAACTGGATGCGATTGGCGACGAAGCCAGGCCCGTCTCCGACGACGACGGGGCTCTTCCCGAGTCGTGTGAGAAGGCCGACCACCTGGTCGACGACGTGCTCGGCCGTCGTCTCCGCCCGGATCACCTCGACGCACGGCACGAGGAGGGGCGGCACGAACCAGTGGACGCCGAGAAACCGCTCCGGCCGCTGCAGGCCCGAGGCCAGCCGCTGGATGGGGATCGAGGAGGTGTTCGTGGCGACGACCGCGTCGTCGCGGGCGGCAGCCTCGATCGCGGCGTACACCCTGGCCTTGACGTCCTCGCGCTCGACGACGGCCTCCACGACCACGTCGGCGCCTCGAACGGCCTCCTCGACCGACGCCGCAGCGTTCAGGTGCTGCTCGGCCGTCCCACTTGCGCCCGGCTCGACGTTCCCCTCCGCCTCGAGCCGGCGGAGGAGCTCGAGCGAGCGCACGAGCCCGGCTCCGGTCAGCTCCGTGGTGGCGTCGGCGAGCACGGTCTGGATGCCACGCGCCGCGAAGGTGTGCGCGATGCCGGCGCCCATCGTGCCCGCGCCGACGACGGCGACCCGTGCAGGCCAGGCGCTTCCTGTCACAGCGAGGCCCTCAGCAGTCCCTCGAGGTCGGCCGCGCCGACCTCCCTGGGCGCCCCGACGAGGAGGCGGCGCTGGTCGACCGCGCCCGACACGAGCGACTCGAGGTCGTCGTCTCCGTAGCCGAGCTCACCGAGCCTGGTAGGGGCGCCGACGTCCGCCATCAGCCGCTCGAGCGACGCGGCGAGGTCGTCGCCTCCGTCGAGCAGGCGCGCCGCGGTCGCGCACCGCTCGGCCGCCTCATCCGCGATGAACCGGAACGCCGCGGGGGCCGTGACGACGACCGCGAACCCGTGGGGCACGAGTGCGGCGCCCCCGTAGCCGGGCGGCCGCCACTCGTGCTTGAGCGACGCGATCGGATAGGCGAGGGCGTGCGGGATGTGCACTCCCGCGCCCGAGAACGCGATCCCGGCGATCGTCGATGCGAGCGCCATCCCGGTGCGCGCCTCCAGGTCCGCCCCGTTCGCGACCGCAGTACGCAGATGCCTGCCGACGAGCTCGATCGCGCGCTCGCAGAGGGGATCGGCGAAGGGATTCGCTCCCTGATAGGGCGGGCGTTGTCCGAGCGGGAGGCTCGGCCGGGAGTCGTAGGCGGAGACGGTGTACGCCTCGAGCGCGTGCATGAGGGCGTCGAGCCCGGTCGACGCCGTGACACCCGGCGGGCACGACACCGTGAGGGACGGGTCGACGATCCCGACCGCGGGACGCAGGTGACCGTGCGAGATGCCCGTCTTCGTCCCGAGCCGCGGGAAGTCGACGATCGCGACCGTCGTCACCTCTGAGCCCGTGCCGGAGGTGGTCGGCAACGAGACGACCGGCAGGACGGGCCCCGGCACAGGGCGGCCCGAGCCGATCGGCGCGTTCACGTAGTCGAGCAGCTCGCCGCCGTGGGTCGCGAAGAGCGCGCAGAGCTTCGCCGTGTCGAGCGCGGAGCCGCCGCCGATCCCGACGAAGCCGTCGAAGCCGCTGCCGGCGGCGTCCGCGGCCTCCCGAACGGACGTCTCGCTCGGCTCACCCGCCACCTGGTCGTAGACGACCGCCTCGACGCCCGCGGCGCGCAGCTCCGCCGTGAGCCTCTCGTCGAGGCCAGACTCGGTGACGAACCGGTCGCAGACGACGAACGCACGCGTCACGCCGAGCTGCTTCAGGTGCTCGCCGGTCTCGGACGACGCGCCCGCCCCGAAGACGACCCGCGCGGCGTCGAACGAGACGATCGCGGCCTTCATCGCGATTGCCACTCGGCCAGGCCGAGCAACGCGTTGACGTCGTCGAAGCTCATGAACCGGTCGCCGAGCGCCCCGGTGGTGCGGTCGCGGACGACTGCGTCGCAGAGCTCCTCGTACGCGCGCGCGAAGAGCCAGGTCTGCGTGCTCGGGAAGATGACGAGCTTGTAGCCCATCTCCTCCAGCTCGTCGGTCGGGACGGACGGCGACTTTCCGGTCTCCGACATGTTCGCGACGCCGGGCGCGGAGCAGCGCTCCGCGATCGCGGCGTAGTCCTCGACGGACGTCGGGGCATCGACGAAGATCAGGTCGGCTCCTGCGTCGCTGTAGGCGTTGCACCGCTCGATCGCGTCGTCGAGCCCGTTGACCTGCAGCGCGTCGGAGCGCGCGACGATCAGCGTCTCCTCCGACCGACGCGCGGCGACGGCGGCGCTGACCTTGATCACCATCTCGCCGACGGGGATCACCTCCTTGCCCGACATATGGCCGCAGCGCTTCGGCGCGACCTGGTCCTCGATCTGCACGGCGTTGGCGCCGGCGTCCTCCAACTCACGAACCGTCAGCCAGACGCCTGCCTCGGACCCGTAGCCGGTGTCCGCGTCGGCCACGATCGGCAGGTCGGTCGCGGCGCGAACGCGGCGTACGCTTTCGACCATCTCCGCCCGGCCGACGAGACCGACGTCGGGCAGGCCGAAGTGGTGCGCGGCCGCCGCGTAGCCCCCGTGGTAGAGCGCCTCGATCCCGGCCCGTTCGGCGATCTTCGCGGTGAGGCCGTCGTGCGCACCGAGGGCGACGATGGCGCCCGGCTCGGCGAGTCGTGCGCGGAGGCTGGCCGTCATGCCGCATCTCCCGCCGGCGCACGGCCGAAGTCGAACGGCTGGACCGGCCCGCGAGCCTCCCGGAGACGGCCGCGCTCGGCTTCGGTGGCTGCGATGTCGACGGCCGTTCCGTCGACGACGACGCCGTAGTCGCTGCGCGCCACCTCGGACGAGACCAGGTCGCGGAACACGTCGCGGAGGACGAGCTGCGGGTCCCGTTCGAGCGGGTCGCCCCACCCACCTGCTCCCGCCGTGCGGAACACGAGGGTGTCTCCCGCGACGACGGGCACCTGGTCGATCTTCGACGCCAGCTCGACGATCTCGCCGCTCGCGCGGATCAGGGTCTTCGTGCTGCACCCGCCGTGGCGTCCGCCGTTGATCCCCCATGGCGGGATCGTCGCGCGGTCGTCGTTGACGGTGAACGAGCCCGGCCCGGTGAACACGTACGTCTTCTCGATCCCGGTGCCGCCGCGGTGGAAGCCCGCGCCGCCGGTGTCCCTGGCCGGGACGTAGCTCGCGATCCTCACGGGGTAGTAGCTCTCCGCGTACTCGGCAGGAGTCGTCCGGAAGAGCGGCCACCACGAGTGCCCGTCGAGCCCGTCCGCCTTGTAGCGGGCGGGGAGGCCGCCGAAGAGGAGCTCGACGAACTGGAAGTACTCACCGTTCGCGTCGTCGCCCGAGAAGACGAAGAAAGGGCTCGTCCCGTAGCCCGCGGCCATCGAGAGCTCGGGCGCCTTCTGACCGAGGGCGCCGCTCATGCAGTCGAAGAGGCGCGTGTGGACGTTCAGCCGGTTCGACAGCGGGGCCGGGAACTTCGGGTTCAGCAGCGAGCCTTCCGGCAGCGTGACCTCGAAGACGTCGTAGATGCCGTCGTTGAAGAGGATCTCGGGGTCGAACGCCATGATCATGTAGATCCCGAGGAACAGCTTGCAGAGTCCCTCGTGGATGTGGAAGTTGATCGAGCCGGGCGCCTGGTCGTCAGTGCCGGTCCAGTCGGCGTGGCAGACGTCGCCCTCGCGCCAGATCGTCAGCACCATCCTGAACGGCCCGTTGCCGCACCCATCGTCGTCGACCCAGTCGGTGAACGTCTGCGGCTCCTCCGGGATGTAGCGGCGGATGATCTGGGCCATCGCCCGGCGCGTCCGGTCGAGGAGCGAGTCGCAGGCAGCCTCGAAGGTCGCGGGCCCGAACCGCTCGCAGATCTCGACGATGCGGCGCTCGGCGGCGCGACAGCCGCCGATGATCGCCATCAGGTCGCTCCGGTTGGTGTCCGGGGTACGGGTGTTGTTGAGGATCACGTCGAGCGCCGTCTCGTTGAGGACGCCCCGCTCGAAGATCTTGATCGGCGGGATCCGGATGCCCTCCTCCCAGATCGAGAGCGCATCCGAGACCTGGCTGCCCGGCACCTTCCCGCCGACATCCATCATGTGGCCGAACAGCGACGCGAATGCGACGCGCTCGCCCTCGTAGAAGACGGGCAGGATCACGAGCCAGTCGTTGCAATGCGAGATCGATCCCCTGCAGAGGTACGGGTCGTTGAGAAGGATCACGTCGCCTTCGTGGATCTCGCCGCCGAAGCGATCGATCACCTCGGGGATGTACGAGCCGAACTGTCCGACGACCATCTGGCCGCGGGCGTTGCAGATCATCGGGAACTCGTCGTGCTGGACCCGGATCGTCGGCGACATCGCCGCGCGCCGGACGACCTCGTCCATCTCGAAGCGCGCGTTCAGGAGCGCGTTCTCGATCAGGTCGAGCGTGGCGACCTCGACTGTGGTGCTCATGCGGAGATCTCCTCGCGACGGATCAACAGGTTCATCCATGGATCGACGGTCGCGCGGTGGCCGGGCAACACCACCGTGGTCGCGTCGTACTGCTCGACGATCGCGTACCCCTCGATCGCCATCCCCGGCTCGAGCGCTGCGCGAGCGTAGGTGGGCACGTCGACGCTGCCCTCCGGTGTCCAGACGACGTGGGTTCCCGTCTGGGCCGAGGCTGGATCGTCGTTCCCTTCGGGTCGTGCGTGGAGCTCCGGCAGCGGGAC
>DASSVY010000013.1:0-4658 GCA_035705535.1 Gaiella sp.
CTCGAGGGAGTACTTCGTCACCGCCGCCCCCACGAGCCAGATCGCGAGCACGAGGACGACCATGACGGCGACGAGCTTTCGGTTCCCCATGCCCAGAGGCTAGCCTCAAGGCGTGTCAGGGGAGGTACGCAACTACTCGTCGGGCGACGCGTACGCGCTCGAGTTCCTCGGGTACCAGTTCTCGTTCGGCGAGCGCGACTTCGAGGAGCGTGTCGCGGGTGCGGCCGTGAAGCTCGGTCTCGTCCCGTCGAACGACCTCGACCCCGATGAGACGGCCGACCTCGTCGAGCTGGCCGCGGATGCCCGGATCTCGGATCCGCGCAGCCCGCTCGGCACCTATCTCGTCCGCCACTGGGAGCGCCTGGCGCTCGTCGACGGCGAGTCGCTCGTCTACTGGCTGCGCAAGCTCGTGTTCAGGAGCGCCTATCTCGACCATCGGGTCAAGCAGGGCCTCCTCGACGTCTCGTGGGACGACTCGAGCGGCGAGTTCATGTACGCCGAGCCGGAGGGCGGCCGCTCCCTGCTCGAGCTCGCACCGACGCCGTCCTGGCATGCCGTCCAGTACCGCCGCTAGAGGTCGACCTCCAGCTCACTTCTGGCTCTTGATGAAGGCCACGAGCGCCCCGACGTCGTCCGGGTTGTCCGCGAACTTGTGGCCGGCGACGGCGGCCGACATGATGCCGGCGGCGTAGCCCTTGACGATCTGGGCGTCGGGATCGGTGAGCGAGCGCTCGAGGTAGGCGTCGTCTGCGGTGGCGGACGTTCCGTCGTCGAGCTCGACCGTGCGGCCGGCGGCGCCCTCGAGGCTGGGACCCGCGCCCGCGGCGCCGCTCAAGGAGTGACAGGCGGCGCAGCCGTCTTCGGTGAACAGGGCCTTGCCCCTAGCGACGAGCGCGGGAGTCGCCTCGATCGGAGCGGTTTCGGGCGGAGGTGTCGTCGTGGTGGTGGATGGAGGCTTGGTCGTTGTGGCAGGCGTCGTTGCGGCTGGCTCGGTTGCGGCGGGAGCGGTGGTCGCCGGCGACGTGGCGCGCGCGGCATCCTCGCCGCGGTTGTGGCCGATCGCGTAGGCGGCGACGAGGAGGGCGAGGACCACGGCGCCGCCGAGCAAGCCGCCCACCAGCCAGCGCCAGAGGCCGTCGGAGCCGCCGCCCGGCGTGGTCTCATCGTGCTCGTCGGTCACGATGCGCCGCCTGTCATGGCGGCCGCGAACATGAGTGTCATGGCGACGGCGAGAAAGGCGCTGAACCGGCCGCCGAGAGGCGTGAGCCGGGTCGCGCCGAGGCCGGTGACCAGCCCGAAGGCGGCCATCGCGAGGTGGAACAGGGCGTGCTGGAGGTCGTTGCTCTCGAGCGGCTCGTACAGGCGCGGCACCATCAAGAGCATCATCGTCGCCGGCGCCACGATCACGGCCGTGAGCCCCCAGGCCGAATGATCGCCGAGCATGCGGGAGACCACCCCGAAGGAGCCCAGCAGCAGTCCGACCACGACGCCGAAGAGAAACTGGCCCGCATGGTCGAGATGGTGGTAACGGGTGCTCGTCTCCGAGGCGTCGACGATGCTCGGGAAGAACGCCACGATCGCGACGACGGCGAACGCGACGGCGAACCCGAGGTGCGCGGCGGTCCCGAGCGGCGCTCCAGCGCTCGCCGGCGGCCGTTCGTCGACCTGCGGGTCGACCCCGGCCCGCGTTACGGGGGAGCCGGCAGTCAGGCCCGGGCCCTCCCCCGCTGACGTCGAGTGCCGCCGGGCCCAGGCGGTACGGGCGAGCGGGGCTAGCTGCACGATGCAGGCGAGGAAGCCGAGCGCGAACAGAAGCGCGAAGATTGCTCCGACCGTGCTGTAGCCGACCGTCCCGGCGGGTTGTACTGCGTATCGGCGAGGAACGCCGAGCGCGCCGGCCACGAACCAGGTGCCTGTCAGCCCGTAGCCGCCGACGAGCAGCAGGCCGATCGTCGCCGAGCGCAGCGTGGGCGAAGTGGTCCGGTCGGTCTCGCGCTCGAGCAGGTGCGCGACGAACGCGAGAGCCCAGAGGACGACGGTCATCATCAGATAGGTGTGGAAGTGGGCGACGACCCAGACGGTGTTGTGGAAGCGGAAGTTGATCGGGATCAGCGAGTCGATCACCGCGCCGACCCCACCGATCGCCCAGCCTGCCAGGCCGACGTAGAACAGGGTCGAGGCCAGCGTCCAGCGGTAGCGCGACCCCCAGACCAGCATCGTCATCGAGTAGATCGTGATCACGGCGACCGGGAGTAGCGCGGCGTAGGAGGCGACGAGCGAGCCGACCTGCGCCCACATCGGCTGCACGAAGTCCATGTACAGGTGATGCGAGAACGCGGTGGCGATGAAGACGAGCGACGCAGTCCAGCCGGCGACGAACACCTTGGTCGTCTGATACGGACGCCCGGCGTAGCGCGGCAGGATCACGTAGATCGCTCCGGCAGCGAGGTAGATGACGAGATTCGCGATCGAGTGGCCGAAGAAGTAGACGAGGTTCTTCGCCACGAGCGCGTCGAGGCCGACCCCAGAGTCGTAGGTGCGGCCGAGCAGTCCGAGCACGATCGCCGAGCCCGCCGTCATCGAAAGCAGGCCGTCGATCGCGACCACTGTCGCTGCGATCACCTGCGGCGCGGGCGCTTCCGACTCGCGCCCGAGCAGGTACTGCCAGCCGAGGGCCCGGCCGAGGCCCCCGAAGGCGGTCGTCGTCTGCTCGAGCACGTCGAGGCAGTAGACGAAGAACCCCGTTCCCACCAAGAGATTGCCCACGAAGAAGAGGCTCTCCGACCAGACCGGCCACTGCCCGACCGGGAAGAACGGCAGCGGCGGCAGGAAAGTCCAGCCGGCGCCGAAGCCACCCACGAGCGTCGCCACCAGCACCGCGACGGCGCCTCCCACCACGAGGGCGTAGCTCGCGTACATCCGTCCCGGACGGAGCGGCACCACAGGGTGCAGCACGTACCAGAGCGCACCCATCATCACGAGCAGGACGCCCGTGATCATGCCGACGCCGTGCAGCGTCATCAGCCGGTAGAACCACGCCGGCGAGAGGCCCGTGTCGTCCGCCTGCGTGAACCGCATCAGCAGGCCGAGCACACCCATGGCAGCGACCAGCGTGATGCCTGTGACACCGAACATGAACCCAGCGCGCCGTTCGATCTGCCGCGCCTCGCCCGTGAACGCGACGGCCTGCGGGTGCAGGACCGCCGGAGGGGCCGGAGTGGCGGTCGCAGCTTCCATCAGCGCCGGGTCACCGTGAAGGAGCCGTCCATCGTCGAGTGGTTGAGCCCGCAGTACTCGCCGCAGCGGATCCGGTAGATGCCCGCCTCGCTCATGGTCAGGTCGAGCTCGTTGTGGTAGCCGGGCATCGCCTGCACCGAGCCGATCAGGCGGCCGCGCGGGCTGTAGAGGATGAAGCCGTGGTTGACGTCGACCGAGGTGAGATCGAAGCGAACGCGCGAGCCGACCGGCACCCTGTCCGGCTCTAGCGACCAGAAGAACTGGCCCGCGGTCACCTTGACCACCGTCCGCCCGGCCGCACCGCCGCTCGCGTAGGGCAGATCGAGTAACGAAAGCCCGACCACTACCACCCCGATCGCGACAAGCAGCGCCAGCCACCTCTTCCGCAGCCAGTATCCGACCCGGTGCACGCGCTCGGCGGACACATCGGTGCCCGCCTGGAGCCCGATCACGAGGAATGCGGACGCAAGGAGAAGCGAAAGCACGACGAAGACGCCACCGATCACCACCTGCGGCGTTCCGTAGTGGAGGCTCATCGGCCGCCGGTCACGGGTTGGAGCCCGCCCCGCTGGTCCCGGACGCCGTACCCGCGGTCACCGGCGCCACGAACGGACAGGCGCCCGCGGCAGGCACAGCGCGCATAGCGGACTCCTCTCACTCCGTGGACTCCGAGGATCGAGCCGGGTCTAGCGGCTCGTGACCGCTCACAGGCTGGCCGCCCGTGGCGGCCGACGCCATGGGGCCGCGACCGCATTTTGTCCCGAGCGGGCGGCCATTCCTCGTGGAGATCACGCCCGGCAAGAGCGCATGGACCCGGCGCGGCGCTCTCGAACGTGCGGCTCAGAACAGGCTCGTCTCGTCGCCTACCTTCCCGAGGTGCTGCCGCCCAAGGTCGGTGATCACCCGCCCACGCGGGGTTCGCTGGAGGAAGCCGAGCTGCAGGAGATAGGGCTCGTAGACGTCCTCGATCGTGTCCGTCTCCTCGCCGAGCGCAACTGCGAGGGTGGAGAGCCCGACCGGACCGCCGCCGAACTTCGACGCGATCGCGTCGAGCAGCTCGCGATCGACCCGCTCGAGCCCCTGCTCGTCGACCTCGAGCAGCTCGAGCGCCTCCTGCGCCACCGCCGTCGTGATCTCGCCCGCGTGGCGGACCTCGGCGACGTCGCGCACGCGGCGGAGGATGCGGTTCGCGATTCGCGGCGTCCCCCGCGAGCGCGACGCGATCTCCTCGGCCGCGTCGGCGGCGATCTCGACGCGAAGGATCCCGGCGGAGCGGCGGACGATCGTGGTCAGCTGACCCGGGTCGTAGTAGCCGAGCCGGAAGGTCATGCCGAACCGGTCGCGCAGCGGCGTCGTCAGGAGCCCCGTGCGCGTCGTCGCCCCCACGAGCGTGAACGGCGGCAGGTCGAGCGTGAGCGTCC
>DASSVY010000014.1:0-18698 GCA_035705535.1 Gaiella sp.
GAGCTGCCGCTGCCGCCGTACATCCACGAGCCGCCCTCCGATCCCGAGCGTTATCAGACGGTGTACGCACGCGAGGGCGGATCGGCGGCGGCGCCCACGGCCGGCCTCCACTTCACGCCTGACGTCCTCGCGCGGCTCGACGTCGAGCGAATCACGCTCCACGTCGGCCTCGACACGTTCAGGCCGCTCACGGCCGAGACGCTCGAGGGCCACGAGCTCCACGGTGAGCGCTACGGGGTCGAGCCCTCCGCGTGGCGGAGAATCGAGGCGGCCGGGCGCGTGCTCGCGGTGGGAACGACGACGACCCGGGTGCTCGAGACGCTCGCGCGCGGCGGGCCGGTCGACGGCCGCTCCGACCTCTTCATCACGCCCGGGTTCGAGTTCCGTCGCGTCGACGCACTGCTGACGAACTTCCATCTGCCGCGAACGACCCTGCTCGCGCTCGTGATGGCCTTCGTGGGGGTGGAGCGGACACGCGAGCTCTACGAGATCGCGATCGGCGAGCGCTACCGCTTCTACTCCTTCGGCGACGCGATGCTCGTCCTGTGATCATCGCGCCGTGAGCTTCACCGTCGAGGCCACCGACGGCGCCGCGCGCGCCGGAGTGCTCCGCACGGCGCACGGCGAGATCCGCACGCCCGCGTTCATGCCGGTCGGCACGAAGGGGACGGTGAAGACGCTCATGCCGGCCGAGGTGCGTGCGCTCGGCGCTGACGTGATCCTCGGGAACACCTACCACCTGCACTTCCGACCCGGCGAGGACGTGGTCGAGGAGCTCGGCGGCCTGCACGCGTTCAGCGGCTGGGACGGCCCGATCCTCACCGACTCCGGTGGCTTCCAGGTCTTCTCGCTGCGCGACACGCTCGCGCGGGTCGACGACGACGGCGTCACCTTCCGCTCGGTCTACGACGGGAGCGAGGAGCGGCTGACGCCGGAGCGCGTCGCCGAGATCCAGCGCCGGCTCGGGTCGGACATCGCCATGTGCCTCGACATCTGCCCGCCCGCGGATGCCTCGCCGCGCGAGCACGGAGAGGCCGTACGGCGCACGCAGCTCTGGGCGGAGCGGCAGGTGGACGCTCCGCGGGCGCCCGGTCAGATGCGCTTCGGGATCGCGCAGGGGGGCACCGACCCGGCACTCCGCACGAGATCGATAGACGGGATTACCGGGCTGCCGTTCGACGGCTACGCGCTCGGAGGGCTCGCGGTGGGGGAGAGCCGCGTCGAGATGATCGAGACCGTCGGGTGGGCGGCGCCGCTCCTTCCCACGGAACGGCCGCGCTACTTCATGGGTCTCGGCGACGCCGAGGGGATCCTCGAGGTGATCGCCCGCGGGATCGACATGTTCGACTGCGTCCTGCCGACCCGCACGGCGCGGACCGGCTCCGCGTTGACGGCACGGGGCCGGCTCAACCTCCGCAACGCGCGGTTCGCCCGCGACCCGCGCCCTCTCGAGGAGGGCTGCGCCTGTCCCGCCTGCGCGGGGTTCTCCCGCGCGTTCGTCCGGCATCTGGTCAACCAGCAGGAGCTTCTCGGGCTTCGGCTGCTGACACTGCATAATCTGTGGTTCACCCTGAGACTGACGGCCGGTGCGCGGGACGCGATCGCGCACGGCACGTTCGCCGCTTATCGCGCGGACGCGCTGGCCTCGCTGACCGCCGGCCCCGAGGAGGAACCTTGGCACAGCTGATCCTGCTACTCGCGATGCTCGTCCTGCTGTGGGTGCTCCTGATCCGTCCGCAGCGCGCCCGCCAGCGCCAGCAGCAGGATCTGCTCTCCAACGTGGATCCCGGGGACGAGATCATCACCGTGGGCGGCCTCTACGGAATCGTCCAGGAGATCGACGAGGAGGACGACCTCATCGTCGAGATCGCCGACGCGGTGCACGTCCGCATCGCGCGTCGCGCGGTGGCCGGGGTCGTGAAGCCGGACGACGAGGCGGACGAGGACGCCGACGCGACCGACGACGAGGATGGGCACCATGACGCCCTCGAGCGGGCCTCGGAGGACGTGTTCGATGAAGGTTCGGAGAGGGACTCCGAAGTTTTCGTAAAGGACGACGATCCGGAAAGCCCTGCAGCGCTGGAACGCCGGTAACCTGAGCGCCCCCAGATGACGCGTCGCGCAGCATTCTTCGTCGTAGGCCTCGTGGCCGCGGCCCTCGTCGGGGTGGCGCTCCTCGCCGTTCCGGGCTCGCCGATCCACCAGAAGCCGACACTCGGCCTCGACCTCCAGGGCGGCCTGGAAGTGACGCTGCAGGCCGTCCCGCCGCGCGACCGGCAATTGACCAAGGAAGACCTCGACCGGTCGGTGCAGATCATGCGGAACCGCGTCGACAAGCTCGGCGTCTCCGAGCCGGAGATCCGGACGCAGGGGAACGACCAGATCTCGATCCAGCTGCCCGGCGTGAAGGATCCCGCAGCCGCGGCGTCGATCATCGGCAAGACGGCGCAGCTCGAGCTGTTCGACCTCGAGAAGAACCTCGTCGCGCCCTCCGTCGACGCCCGCACGAAGCAGCCGATCGCGACGCCGAAGCTGTACGACCTCCTCGTCGGCCAGCAGTCACTTGCGCAGAAGGGCTCCCCGGAGTCGTACTACGTCTTCCGCACGAAGGGCAAGAAGCTCGTCGTTGGGCCCGTCCAGACGCGAGACGCGGCGCTCTCGAAGTGGAAGGGGAAGCTCCCGGAGGGCTACAAGCTGCTCGCGGTGCCGCCGCAGACCGTCGTCGTGCACTGCGGCCCGAACGACGTCGTCTGCCCCGGCGTCGGCGAGTCGCCGCCGACCCGCAACTACTTCTACCTCCTCCGTTACACGCCGCCCACCGTCCCGGAGATGACGGGCAAGGACCTGAACCTGTCCGGCACCCGGCAGGACTTCGACACGAACACGGGCGAGCCGATCGTCCTCATGGACTTCACCGGCAAGGGCCAGGACATGTTCGAGAAGATCACCCGCGACATCGCGATCCGCGGGAAGCTCCTCTTCAACACCGTCGGTGGGGGACAGGGCGACTACCGGAACTACCTCCAGCACTTCGCGATCGTGCTCGACCGCGAGATCAAGTCGTGGCCGTCGATCGATTTCGAGCAGTACCCGGGCGGCATCTCGGGCTCGAACGGCGCGCAGATCTCGGGCCTCGCGTCGATCGGCGAGGCGAAGGACCTCGCGCTCGTGCTCCAGACGGGCGCCCTCCCGGTCGAGTTCCGCACGCTCGACCAGACGACCGTCTCCGCCACGCTGGGGAAGGACTCGCTGCAGGAGGCGAGGACCGCGGCGCTCGTCGGCCTGCTGCTCGTCGCGATCTTCCTGCTCGTCTTCTACCGTTTCCTCGGCGTCGTCGCAGTCCTCGGCCTCGGCATCTACGCGGCGCTCCTGTACGCGGCGATCCTGCTCTTCAACGTCACGCTCACCCTCCCGGGCTTCGCGGGTCTCGTCCTGACGCTGGGGGTGGCTGCCGACGCCAACGTGGTCATCTTCGAGCGCATCAAGGAAGAGGTGCGCGCCGGGCGCTCGATCCGGGCGGCGATCTCGACCGGCTACACGAAGGGGTTCCACACGATCGTGGACGCCAACGCCGTCACGGCGATCACTGCGTTGGTGCTGTTTGCCGTCGCCACGGCGAGCGTCCGCGGCTTCGCGCTGATGCTCCTGATCGGTACCGCGATCTCGATGCTCACCGCAGTGGTCGCGACCCGCGCGATGCTGACGGTGCTCTCCGGGTTCAAGTGGTTCGACAACCCACGCTTCATGGGCGCGACCGCGACGGAGATCCCGCGGTGGCAGCGGATCGACGTCGTGGGGCGGCGCCGGCTCTGGTTCATCCTCTCGCTCGTCGCGATCGGCGTCAGCGTGATCGCGCTGATCGTCCAGGGCCTCAACCTCGGGATCGACTTCAAGGGCGGCACACAGGCACGGTTCGCGACGCCGGCACCCGTCTCGCTGTCGTCCGTGCGCAGCCAGATGGCGGCGATCGGACGCGCGGACGCCATCGTCCAGGGCCGCGGCCAGAGCGCGGGCGGCGACCTCTACAAGGAGTTCGAGGTCCGCACCGAGTCGCTCACCGACCCCGAGCAGAAGCAGCTCGAGACCTCGCTGACACAGCGACTCGACGCGCAGATCGAGGGAGTCCGCAACGTCTCGGCGAGCTTCAGCCGGCAGATCCTGAAGGGCGCGATCCTCGCGATCATCGTCTCGTTCGCCCTGATCGCGCTGTACGTCACGCTCCGGTACCGGTGGCGGTTCGCCGTCCCCATCCTGCGGACGCTGCTGAACGACGTGCTGATCACCCTCGGCGTGTACGCGCTCTCCGGCCGCGAGGTGACGGCCTCGACCGTCGCCGCGATCCTCACCATCCTCGGTTTCTCGATCTACGACACGATCATCGTCTTCGACCGCGTGCGCGAGAACATGAAGCTGATGCCGCGCGCGTCGATCGCGACCATCGCGAACGTGTCGGTCTGGGAGGTGCTGAGACGGTCGATGGTGACGACCTTCATCACCCTCGTCCCGATCGTCGCCCTCTTCTTCTTCGGCGGCGCGACGCTACAGGACTTCGCCTTCGCGATCATGGTCGGGATCCTGGTCGGCGCGGTCTCGACGATCTTCATCGCGACGCCGCTGCTGACGGTCTTGATGGAGCGGGATCCCGAGTGGGCCCGGCGCAAAGACCGCGAAGGCGACCCACTTCCCGCGGGGGTGGAGTCCGTCGGCGGCCTCCTCTCGGGTGCCGAGCCCGCGCCGGAGCCCGAGTCGCCCGTGCCGGCGGCGCCTGCCCCGGCCCCCGCCGCTGCGGGAGTGCCCGCGGTCGCCTCCGGCGGCTCGAAGCGCGAGCGGCGGAGGCAACGCCGCAGCGGCCGCCCGCACGGCCGCGCTCGCTGACGCGCCCTAGTATGAGGGCGTGAGCGCCCCGCGCACCGACGGCCCACGGCCCGTCTCCGAGCTCCTGCTCGCGGGCGTCGGGATCGCCAGCCTCGGCGCCGAGTTCGCGGACGAGCTCGCTGACGACCTCGCCCGGAGGATGGGGCTCGACCGCGATGCGGTGCGCGGCGCGGTGCGCGACACCTTCGCCGCCTGGCGGGCGGAGGCCGAGCGCCTGGGCGAGCGGCGCGACGAGATGGTCGACCGGTCGCTCGAGAAGGCGGGCCTGGCCCGCCGCGAGGAGCTCGAGGACCTCGAGCTCCGCGTCGCCCAGCTCGAGCACCGGCTGCGGCTGCTCGAGGACGGCGGCTCAACCGGCCGCTGATGGCGTCCTCCGGGTCGCAGAGGAGCATCGCGCGGGCCACGGAGATCTGTCGCGTCGCGACGCGGCACGTGTTCGGCTACCTCTTCGACCGCCGGCGGGCGACCGACGGCGCAGTGGACGGCGACCGGGGCCGCCGCCTGCGCGAGATGCTCGACGAGCTCGGCCCGCCGTTGGTGAAGTTCGGGCAGCTGCTCTCGACCCGACCCGACGTCGTCCCACCCGACATCATCGTCGAGCTGCAGAAGCTCCAGGACGACGTGACGCCGTTTCCCATGGAGGACGTCGAGCGGGTCGTCGTGCAGGAGCTCGGCCTCGACGTCGAGCGCGCGTTCCTCTCCTTCGACCCGCAGCCGATCGCGGCGGCGTCGATCGGCCAGGTGCACCGCGCGAGGCTGCCGAACGGCGAGGACGTCGTCGTCAAGGTGCAGCGTCCCTCGGCGCCGCGTCAGATCGAATCCGATCTGAGGCTGATGGGCTCCGTCGCCAAGCTCGTCCGCGAGAGGGTACGGCAGCTCGACTTCCTCGACACGGGCGAGCTCGTCGACGAGTTCGGCCGCTCGATCCGCCAGGAGCTCGACTACCAGCAGGAGGCGCGGAACGCCGAGACCTTCCGTCGGAACTTCGCGGGGAACGAGGGCGTTGCGGTGCCGCGCGTCTGGTGGCGCTACACGACGCCACGCCTCCTCACGCTCGAGCGCCTCGAGGGAAAGCACATTCGCGACCTCGACCTCTCGACGTGGGAGGACGATGACCGGCGCGACCTCGCCTACCGCCTCACCGATGCCTGGATGACGATGATCTTCCGGCACGCGTTCTTCCACGGCGACCCGCATCCGGCGAACATCCTCCAGCTCGACGACGGCCGCCTCGGGCTCGTCGACTTCGGCCTCGCCGGCCGGCTCACCGACGCGGACATGTCGCGCCTGACCCGGCTGTTCGTCGATGCCGCCACCGAGAACGTCTCCGCGCTGCCGCGTCGGCTCGCCGACCTGGGCGTTCGCTATCCGCGCGAGCGCGAGGACGAGCTGCGCTCGCGGCTCGAGGAGCTCTACTACCGCTACTACGGCGCGCGGCTCTCCGAGATCGATCCGATCGAGGCGATCCGGGCGGGCCTCGACCTGATCTACGCG
Organism: Gaiella sp.; assembly: GCA_035705535.1. GTDB lineage: Bacteria > Actinomycetota > Thermoleophilia > Gaiellales > Gaiellaceae > Gaiella. The sequence goes on from DASSVY010000014.1 coordinate 6,370, forward strand.
ATGAACCTGCGGCTGCCGACGCGGTTCGTGATCCTCGACAAGACGATCGCGACGCTCGGCTCGGTCGCGGTGGAGGTCTACCCCGACTTCAACGTCTTCGAGGTCGCGAAGCCCTACGCGCGCAGGCTCGTCGCCGAGCGGCTCTCGCCGCGGCGGATCGCGTTGCGCACGCGGCGCGAGGCCGAGGAGCTCGGCGAGATCGCGCTCGACATGCCCCGCCAGTTCCACGCCGTCCTCGCGGAGCTCGCGGACGGCGAGCTGCTCGTGAAGATCTCCAATCCGGGCGTCGACGACCTCTCCCACCACCTCGACGTGGCCGTCAACCGCATCGCGGTCGCGCTCGTGATCCTCGGCGGCCTCGTCGGCTCGTCGCTGATCGGCGTGCTCGCGAAGAGCGGGCCGCACGTGCTCGGTCTACACCTGCTCTCGGTGGTCGGGTTCGTGCTGTCGGGCGCGTTCGGGGTGTGGCTCCTCTGGGGCGTCTTTCGCAGCGGCCGCCTCTGACGCGACAGTCGCCCGCGGCCGGTGCCTCGGTCATGCAGCCGGTCCGAGCCAGAGGAGCAGCTCGTCGTTCACGCGGTCGGGCGCCTCGTTCTGGACGAAGTGCCCTGCGTCGTCGATCCAGACCACCGTCGGCTCGTTGCCGTCGGCGAGCGAGCGGCGCAAGCGACCGGGGTCGGCCAGCTCGCGGCCGAGGAAGCGGTCCTCGGTGCCCCAGAGGACGAGCGTCGGCGCCTGGACGGGTGGCAGCCCTCGTCGACGGCCCGGACGGAGCGAGCGGCGGAACGAGGCGCGATACCAGTCGATCGCGGCCTTGGCGCGCCCCGGACGCGCGAACGCGACACGGTAGGCAGCGAGCTCGTCGGCTGACCAGACGCCGCGTCGATGCGATCCCCCGACGAGCGCGCGGGCGACGACCTCGGCGCAGTTCTCGGCCATACGCCGTTCCGGGAGCCGGGGCAGCTGGAAGAAGAGGATGTACCACGACCGGAGCAGCTGCGACGGCGAGCGCAGCATCGCGCGCGCAAGCTCGTGGGGCGGCGGGCAGTTCAGCACGACGAGCTTCTCGACGACCGAGGGCCGAAGAGCCGCGACGCTCCACGCGACCGCACCGCCCCAGTCGTGGCCGACGACGATCGCCCGCCGGCGACCGAGCGACGCGATCAGCGCCTCGACGTCGCCGACGAGTGTCCGCAGGTCGTAAGGTCCCTGGAGCTCCGTCCCGCCGTAGCCGCGGAGATCCGGCGCGACGACCCGGTATCCGGCAGCGGCGAGCGCGGGAAGCTGGTGCCGCCACGAGCGGCCGAGCTCCGGGAAGCCGTGCAGGCAGAGCACGAGCGGGCCGTCGGACGGTCCGTCGGCCAGCGCGTGGAACGCGATTCCGTTCGCGGTGAGGTTGAGCGATTCCATACCCGGCCCTCCCGGACGGCTGTGGGCGAATCGTCACACAGATGGCCCAATGGACATCTGGCCACCGCCGGCGGATCGCTCTAGCGTCGCTCGGGTGAGCACGAACGCCGTCCTCCTCGCAGAGCGCGAGCCGGGCTCGAGGGAGTACATCGAGCAGCAGCTGCGCGACGACGGGTTCACAGTGTTCGGCGCCGCCTGGACCGCGCGCGCGCTCGACCTCGCGGAGCGGCTCCTGCCCAACGTCGTGATCGCGGGCGACGCCGAGTTGTGTCGCCGCATCCGTGCGGGCGAGCCCGGCCGGACCTGGGACCGGAACATCCCGATGATCCTCCTGACGGATCCCGACGCCGACTGGATCGTGCGCGTGCGGGCCCTCGAGAGCGGTGCCGACGACGTCGTGCCGCGGGACGTCTACGTCGAGCTCCGGGCACGCGTCCGCGCGCTGCTGCGCCGTGCGTCGCTGGGGCAGGCGGAGGTCCTCGAGGCGGGGCCGATCGTCGTCGACCACCGCTCCCGTCAGGTTCGCGTCGGCGAGAAGGTCGTGCGGCTCGCCGGCCGCGAGTTCGAGCTCGCCGGCAAGCTCGCGAGCGACCCACGGCGCGTCTTCACCAAGAGCGAGCTCCTCCGCGACGTGTGGGGCATCCGCGGGAACGGAATCCGCACGCGCACTCTCGACTCGCACGCGTCGCGCCTGCGCCGGAAGCTCGAGGCCGCGGGCGCCCCGGGCGTCGTCGTCAACGACTGGGGGGTGGGCTACCGCCTGCTGCCCTGAGCGGGGAGCGGGTCTGCGTTGTGGCGTTGCCGGCTACGTCTCGGTCGTTCGTAGCGGCGTCGACGCCAGGCCGTAGATCACGAGCAGCGCAAGCGAGAGCATCGCCGCTCCGAACCAGGGGGCGATGCCGATGATCAGGAAGCTGTTCACGATGACGAGGATCGCCCAGATGTAGGCGATCACGCGGCCGAACTCGCCGCCGCCGAGCAGCGAGAACGCCGCCCAGATCGCAAGCGCCGCGATCGCGAGGTCCCAGAGCCCCCAGGCCCACATGTTGTCGCCGAAGAACCCGGCGGTGTAGTCGTTGATCTTGTGGCTGTTCGCCAGGTAGCTGATGCCCGAGATGAGCCTGAACACCGCGACCGAGAACAACACGACGGCGGCCAGCATGATCCAGCCCGTGCGGCTTGCGTAGGCCTGCATAGAGGACATGGTTCGCTCCTTCCGTGAAGAGGTCGCGAATCTACACGGTCGCGTCCGCCGGCACCACCCGCGACGACGCGTCCATCTCCCGTGACATCCTGATTTCGGCCACGAAGTTGGCCGCTTCAGGGGTGTGCCCGCCGAAGGCGGATAGCTCGCGGGTGGGATCCGCTTCTGCGGATCCCACCTCGCGAAGGATCACAGCATTGCGCCCTCGAGCCGCAGCAGCTGCTCCTTCCGCTCGAGCCCGCCGCCGTAGCCGACGAGGCTGCCCGAGGCGCCGACGATGCGATGGCAAGGGAGGACGATCGGGAGCGGATTGCGGTTCATCACCATGCCGACGGCGCGCGCGGCCTTCGGGCTCCCGGCCCGTGTCGCCAGCTCGCCGTACGTCTGCGTGTGCCCGTAGGGGACCTTCGCGAGCTCGGCGAGGACGGACACTGCGAAGCCCGGCTGCCCACGGAGGTCGACGGGCAGGTCGAACGCGCGCCTACGGCCGGCGAAGTACTCCTCGAGCTCGGCCCGGGCGTCGTCGACCGCGCGCGGAGCGCGGAGGACGCGAGGGCCGGCGACGCGGGCGATGTGCTCCAGCGCGGCAGCGGGGTCGCCTCCCCCGTCGAAGGAGACGCGGAGGAGGCCGCGGTCGGTGGCGGCGACGAGCAACGGGCCGATCGGGCTCTCGACGACGTCGTAGCCCGCGTCGAGGAGCTGGGCCTGCACCGCGGCGTCGCGGAAACGGCGGTCGAGATCGGCGGGAACGGTCATGCGATCCTCCTTCGCAGGCGCCGCACGCCCGAGGACGTCGCCTGGCGGGCGGCGTCCGGGGACGAGTCGAGCGCGGCGGCGATCTGCTCGTAGTCGAGGTCGTAGCCGTAGCGAAGGACCACCGCCGCCCGCTCTGTCGGGGGCAGCGAGTCGGTCAGGAAGGCGAGCTCCTCGTATGCGGGGCGGCCGTCCGTGTCCGGAAGCTCGGGCAGCTCGTCGGTCGGGTCGCCCGCCCGGCGGTGCGTGTCGATCGCGACCCGCGTGGCGATCGTCAGCACCCAGGCGCGCAGGTGCTCGCCGTGCTCGAGCCGGTCGTAGGCGCGAAGCGCCCGTAGGAACGTCTCCTGGAACGCGTCGTCCGCACGGTCCCGTCCGACGCGTCGGCGGAGGAGACTCAGCACCTCGCCGGCATGATCGGCGTAGAAGACCTCGAACGGCGGGATCGTCGCCACGGCATCCATCATCGTCTGAAACGCCAGGGGCAGGGGGTCTGTGAGATGGCCGCGACTCGGTGGGCGGGCGTGGATCCGTCAGACTCTCGACATGCGGGTCGCCGTGGTCGGGCACGTCGAGTGGATCCGCTTCGTGCGCGTCGACCAGGTGCCGAGCGCCGGCGAGATCGCACATTCCTTCGAGGAGTGGGAGCAGGCGGGCGGCGCAGGGGCCGTCGCGGCCGTGCAGCTCGCTCTCCTCGCCGACGAGGCATGGCTCTTCACGGTGCTCGGCGACGACGACCTCGGACGCCGCGCGCGCGCCGAGCTCGAGGGCCGCGGCGTCGTCGTCCACGCCGCCCTCGACGAGCGGCCGCAGCGGTGGGCGTTCACCCATGTCGACGACGCCGGCGAGCGGACGATCACGACGATCGGGCCCAAGCTCTCCCCCCGCGGGCACGACGAGCGGCTTCCGTGGCACGAGCTCGCGACGATGGACGCCGTGTTCTTCGTTGCGGGCGATGTGGACGCCCTCGTCCATGCGCGTCGCGCCCGCGTGCTCACCGCGACGCCGAGGGAGCTCGACGTCCTGCGTCGCGGCGGGGTCGAGCTCGACGCGCTCGTGGGGAGCGGGGAGGACCGGGCGGAGCACTACCGCGGGGACCTCGAGCCGGCGCCGCGACTCGTCGTGACGACGTCCGGGTCGCTGGGCGGCTGGGCCCGGCCCGGTGGGCCGTTCTCGGCCGCGACACCGCCCGGCGAAGTCATCGACACGTACGGCGCCGGGGACAGCTTCGCCGCCGGCCTCACGTACGCCCTCGGCGCCGGTCTCGCCGGAGACGAGGCGGTTGCGTTCGCCGCGCGCTGCGGCGCTGGTGCGCTGACGGGCCGGGGCGTGGCGCCCCGCCACGTCGCCGTCCGCTGAGCGTCGTCGACTGCGTCCCGGTGTCGGGCACCGGGACGCAGCCGAACGAGGCTACGGTCTCGCTGAGACCTGCTTCGCGTCCCAGACGCTCGACAGATCCGAGACGTCCGCGTCCCGCGCAGTGAGAGGGCTCAGCCCGAAACGATGCTCGATCGTCGAGAGGATCGAGAGCGTGTCGTGCTCGGTGTGATCGACGACGAAGTTACCCCGCAGTCGGGGTGCGATCACGAGCGCCGGGATGCGCGTCCCCGGGCCGAACTGGTCGTGCGGCCCTGCGGGCCCGCCCGTCTGCCCCGGCGGCGGGACGTGATCCCACTGACCGCCGAACTCGTCGTAGGTGACGATCACCATCGTGTCCTTGCTGCAGCCCGATCCTTCGATCGACTTGAGCAGCGAGACGAGGTGATTGCCTCCGTGCTCGACGCTCGCGTAGCCCGGGTGCTCGTTTTCCGAGCCCATCGGCTTGACGAAGCTGACCGAATCGAGCGCGCAGCTGTTCTTCGTCGAGGAGGCGAGGAGGTTCTGGAACACCGCCTCGTCCTGGAGGTGCGTGCGACCCTCGGTGCCGGGTGCGAAGTTCGAGAAGTACACGAGCGGCTGGTGGTGGTACTGGAAGATTGCGCTCGGGCACTTCGGGAACGCAAACGCCGGATCGTGGTCGGGATTCGAGCAGGTCGGGCCGTTGCCATTCGTCCAGCCCGGACCGCCGACATCGCCGGTCGCGTCGGCCCAGCCGCCCGAGTACCACGCCCAGCTGACGCCTCCGGCGGTCAGCCGGTCGCCGATCGTCGCATGCGTCTGCGGCACGAGGATCCTGCCGAACGTGCCCTGCGGCTCGAAGCTCGGCTGCATCGTGTTGACCGCCCAGTTGCCGCAGGCAAGCCCCTGAACGGGGGACGGGCACGCCACCGTGAACGGGGCGTCCCGGTACGTCGCCGTCGGGTCGGGCACGTAGAGCGGGTAGGTCGCTCGTGGGAACCCGGCTGAGTCGATCAGCGAGTGCACATCAGCGGGCGCATTCGGGTCGGCGGGCGCACGGGCCGCGACGAGGTACTGATGGTTCAGGAACGAGCCGCCGAACGCCGACTGGAAGAAGTCGTCCGCGATCGCGTAATGCGGCGCGCCGTTCGAGTGAAGGTACTGATACACGGGGAGCTGCTTCGTGTCGTACTCCCCCATGGTCATCCCGATCGCGTCGCTGCCGACCATGTAGCGGTTCTGCTGCCCACCGTTCAGCTGGTACTGCTCCTGGTAGAAGGCGTGCACCAGATCGCGAGTGCACCCACCCGGCTCGCCGGTGCCGTTGAGCACCCCGTTCGGGAAGCTGAACGCGTGCAGCGCCGGGGGACACGTGGTGTCCGAGGGCTGGATGAAGTCGTCGATCGTGAACCAGGTGTTGTCGAACGCGCTCGAGAAACCGTGCGCGCTGTCCGTACACGTCGTCCCGAGCGGCGGTGAGGTCAGATTGACGTCGTTCTGCCGAAGGCACGTGTAGGGGTTCCCCTGCTGGTCGACCTGGGTCGTATGGGCGGCGTCGGCGTTCGCACGCCCGTTGACGCCCTCCCAGTCGCCGTACAGGTTGTCGAAGCTGTGGTTCTCCTCGTAGATCACCACGATGTGGTTGATCTTGTCGAGTCGTGACTCGGCGGTGGAGTTCGTGCCCGCCGAGACGGTGGCCGCACCGACGGCGGTGATGGCGACCACCAGGCCGATCATGGTGAAGCGCCCCTTCATCTCTTGCTCCTTCCCCTCGCTTCAACCGACGCGCAAGTCTAGATCGAAGGTGCTTCGGATGCCGACCCATGTGCCGTCGCTCGATGCTCTTGCCTTGACAGTGGGGGAAAGTGGCGTAGAGTGGGGAGTCGTGGAGATCGAAAGCACGATCGACCACGGCCCAGGGCGATGTTCATCGGCACCTACGAGCACACGATCGACGAGAAGAGCCGGCTCACGCTCCCGGCGCGCTTTCGCGAGGCGCTCGGCGACGGGGTCGTGCTCGCCCGTGGGATCGACGGGAACGTCGCGGTGTACCCGCGGGAGACGTGGAAGCTGACCGTCGAGGCGCGCATGTCCGTGCTCGACCCGCTCTCGCGCGAGGCGCGCGAGCTTCGCCGCTTCTTCTTCTCCGGCGCGGGCGAGGCCGACATCGACGGCTCCGGCCGCGTGCTGGTGCCCGCGCCGCTCGTCCGGCACGCCGGACTCGAGCGCGACGTCGTCGTCGCGGGCAACTACGACCACCTCGAGCTCTGGAACCCAACCGCGTGGGAGAAGCACCTGACCGCCGTCGAAGGGAGCGTCGAGCATGCTGCCGAACGTCTTGCCGCACACGGAAGCTGACCACGTCCCCGTCCTCGCGCACCGCGTGCGCGAGCTGCTCGCCGTGCGCCCGGGCGAGACGGTCGTCGACGCGACGTTCGGCGCCGGCGGGCACGCACGGCTTCTCGCCGAGGACCTCGCTGGACGGGGCAAGCTCGTCGCGATCGACCGCGACCCGACTGCGAAGTCGTTCTTCGACAGGTTCCGTGCCCGCGCGGGGGTGGACGTCAGGTTCCTTCGTGGGGACTTCGCCGTCGTCCTCGCCCAGCTCGCGGCGAACGACGTCAAGGCCGACGCGATCCTCCTCGACCTCGGGATCTCGTCCATGCAGATCGACCGGCCCGAGCGCGGTTTCTCGTACGCGACGGACGCGCCGCTCGACATGCGGATGGACCCGTCGTCCGAGCTCACCGCGGCCGCGATCGTCAACACGTGGGACGAGCGGGAGCTCGTCTCGATCTTCCGGCGCTACGGCGAGGAGCGGTACGCCACGCCGATCGCCCGCGCGATCGTCCGTCGGCGCCAGGAGACGCCGTTCTCGCGGACGGCCGAGCTCGTCGACGTGATCAAGCTCGCGATCCCGACGCCCGCGCGCTTCGGCGAAGGGCATCCCGCGAAGCGGGTCTTCCAGGCGCTCCGCATCGCCGTCAACGACGAGCTCGCCTCTCTCGAGGCGGCGCTGCCCGCCGCGCTCGAGATGCTGCGGCCCGGCGGCCGACTGGCGGTGATCTCGTTCCACTCGCTCGAGGACCGCATCGTCAAGCGCTTCATCGCCGAGCAGGCGAAGGGCTGCACGTGCCCGCCCGACTTCCCGGTGTGCGTGTGCGGCAAGGAGCCGACGCTTCGCGCGCTGACACGGAAGCCCGTCCGACCCGACCGGGCGGAGCTCGACGAGAACCCCCGTGCCGCGTCCGCGCGCCTGCGGGCAGCGGTGAGGACCTGATGTCCACCATCGCCCAGCCGTCCCTCCGCAAGGCACGCACCGCACGCAAGGCGTTCGGGGGTGGCGTGCTCTGGATCGTCGTGATCGGCGCGTTGCTCGCGGGAATCGTCGCGGTGAACGTCCTTGTCCTCCGCCTGAACGTCCAGCTCGACGGTCTCCGCCACACGCGCGCCGAGCTGAAGGCGGAGATCGCGACGTCGCGGGCGCAGCTCTCCAGCGCGTCGTCCAACGAGCGAATCGAGAGTGAGGCAGCGTCGAAGCTCGGGCTCGTCGCGGCCGACCCGAACAGCACGACCTATCTCAGGCTGGAGCCGAAGTAGTGAACGACAAACGCGCGAACGTCCGCATCCGGCTGCTCCTGCTCGGATTCGCCTTCCTGTTCGCCGTGACGTTTGCGCGCGCCGCCTGGATCCAGGTCGTTCGCGCTCCGAGCTTCGAGGCGATGGCGTCGCGCCAGCACCGCGAGACAATCGAGATCCCCGCCGGGAGAGGCACGATCTTCGACCGGACGGGCGAGCCGCTCGCGATCGGCGAGCAGGCGATCACCGTCTACGCCGACCCGCGCAACGTCGTGGCGCCGAAGAAGGCTGCCGTCAAGGCGGCCACGGCCCTCGACCTCAGCGCCGACGACCTCTATCCCAAGCTGCGCGACCGGACGAAGCAGTTCGTCTACCTCGACCGCAAGGCCGACGCGCTGAAGGCAGGCGACCTCGAGAAGCAGCACGTCTCGGGTCTCGGCTTCTATCCGGAGGAGCGCCGGACGTATCCGCAGGGGCGCGTCGCCGCGAACCTGCTCGGCTTCGCTGGCACCGACAACTTCGGGCTCGACGGCCTCGAGAAGTCGCTCGATCGCACGCTCGCCGGGCGCTCCGGCTACGAGATCGTCGTGCGCGATCCCGCGGGCCAGGCGATCGACGTGGTCAAGTCGCGCCGCGAGCGGCCGGGCAAGAACGTCATCCTCACGATCGACCACCAGATCCAGGCGAACGCGGAGCAGCTCCTGTCAGCCGCGGTCGCCCGCTTCGGCGCGAAGGGCGGCACGGCGATCGTGATGGACCCGCGCACGGGCGGGATTCTCGCGATGGCCAACGCACCGACCTTCAACGCCAACGACTTCGCCTCGGCGCCGGCCGACCTGCGCCGAAACCGCGCGGTCACCGACGTCTACGAGCCGGGCTCGACCTTCAAGATCGTGACGATCGCAGGGGCGCTCGAGGACAACGTCGTCACGCCGGAGACGTCCTTCTGGCTGCAGCCGACGATCCACGTCGCCGACCGCGTGATCCACGACTCGCACTACCGCCCCGCCGAACGGATGACCGTGCGGCAGATCCTCGCCGAGTCGTCGAACGTCGGCACCGTGACGATCGCGAAGGAGCGGCTCGGCGGTCGGGAGCTCGCGCGGTGGATCGACCGCTTCGGCTTCGGCAAGACGACCGGCAGCGAGCTGCCGGGCGAGAGCCCCGGCATGGTGCTTCCGTACGAGAACTGGTCGGGCTCGACGATCGGCACCGTCCCGATCGGCCAGGGCATCGCGGTGACGCCGCTGCAGATGATCGATGCGTACGCCGCGATCGGGAACGGCGGCGTCATGCCGAGACCGCATGTGATCGAGAAGATCGGCGGCAAGCGCGTCTCGCACGGCGGCGGCCGGCGGATCGTCTCGCGGCACACCGCCGACCGGATGATCGCGATGTTCCGCGACGTCGTCCTCGAGGGCACCGGGACCGAGGCCGCGATTCCCGGCTACACGGTGGCGGGAAAGACCGGGACGGCGAACAAGGCGGAGAACGGCCACTACGTGAGCAAGTACGTCGCGTCGTTCGTGGGGCTCGTGCCGGCGCGGAAGCCGCGCCTCGCGATCCTCGTGATGATCGACGAGCCGCACGGTCAGATCTACGGCGGCGTCGTCGCCGCGCCGGTGTTCCGCGACATCGCCCGCTTTGCTCTCCAGTACCTCGAGGTCCCGCCGGACGCCCCGGAGACGAAGCGCTCGTCGGCGCTGCTCGCGTCGTTCTCGACGCCGTAGGGGTGCCGGATCCCACGGCCGTCGTGTCCCGCGCGGGCGGGGGAAGCGTCGCCCCTACAATCGCCCCGATGGAGCTCGACGCGCTGATCCGCGCGCTCGCGCCGAGCGACGTGATCGGGCGGCGGGACGTCGAGATCCTCGACCTCGCCTACGACACGCGTGCTCTCCGCGCCGGCGCGCTCTTCTTCTGCGTTCCCGGCGCGACCCGCGACGGACACGATCTCGCGCCCGAGGCGGTCGGAGGCGGCGCCGTCGCCCTCGTCGTCGAGCGGCCCCTCGAGGTCGCCGTCCCGCAGCTCGTCGTGGAATCCGTCCGCGCGTCGATGGCGATCGCGGCGGACGAGCTCTTCGGCAGGCCGACCGAGCGCCTGACCGTTGCCGGTGTGACGGGGACGAACGGGAAGACGACAACGACCCATCTGCTCCGCGCGATCCTGGAGGCCGACGGGCGTGCGACGGGCATGGTCGGCACGGTCGAGTGGCTCGTCGGCGGCGCCACACGGGACGCACCCCACACGACCCCGGAGGCGATCGACCTGCAGCGCCTGTTCCGCGAGATGCTCGATGCCGGGGACGAGGCCGCCGCGATCGAGGCGTCGTCGCACGGGTCGCACTACCGGCGGCTCGACAGGGTTCGCTTCGGCGCGCTCGCGTTCACGAACCTCGGCCAGGAGCACCTCGACCTCCACGGCGACATGGAGGAGTACTTCCAGGCGAAGCGCCGGCTGTTCACCGGTCTGACGCCGCCACCGGCGGCGGTCAACGTCGGAGATCCGTACGGGCGGCGGCTCGCGGACGAGCTCGCCGGCGCACATCGTGCCCCGCTCGTCACGTTCGGGTTGCGGCCGGAGGCGGAGGTTCGCGCGGACGGGCTCGAGCTCGGGCCGAGGGGCTCGTCCTTCACCGCGGTGGGGATCGAGGTCGAAACCCCGCTCCTCGGGATCTTCAACGTCGAGAACGTCCTCGCCGCCATCGCCGCGGCGACCCTCCTCGACGTCGAGGACGAGGCGATCTTCGAGGGGATCCGGGCGGTGAGCGGCGTGCCCGGCCGTTTCGAGGCGATCGACGAGGGACAGGACTTCGCTGTCGTCGTGGACTACGCGCACAAGCCCGACGCGCTCGCGGCCGCGCTCCAGGCGTCGCGTCAGCTCGGCAACGGCCGGCTCACGGTCGTCTTCGGCGCCGGTGGCGACCGGGATCGCACGAAGCGCGCCGAGATGGGACGCGTCGCCAAGGAGCTTTCCGACCGCGTGATCGTGACGAACGACAACCCTCGCTCGGAGGAGCCGCTCGCGATCGTCGAGCAGATCCTCCAGGGGACGGGCACCGACGTCGAGGTCGACCTCGACCGCCGCTCGGCGATCGAGACCGCGATCGAGGGAGCGGGGGAGGGCGACATCGTGCTGATCGCCGGCAAGGGCCACGAGCAGGGCCAGGAGATCGCCGGCGAGGTCCATCCGTTCGACGACCGAGACGTCGCCCGCGACGCGCTCGCGCGGCTGCGCAGGGGCTAGCTCGCCTGTGATCCCGCTCGCGTGGCAGGAGATCGAGGAGCTCGCGCTCGGACAGCTCGTCGGCGCGCCCGCCGACGGGGTGATCCGTCGTGTCCACGACGACTCGCGCAGCGCGAGGCCGGGCGATCTCTTCGTCGCGCTGAACACCGGTGTGCGCTTCGTCGACGACGCGCTCGCCCGAGGGGCCGCGACGCTCGTGCCTCACGACCAGGAGGCGGCGCTCGCGGCCCTCGCCACACTCGTCCGCGGCCGTTCCGAGGCGCAGGTGGTCGCGGTCGTGGGCTCGGTCGGCAAGACGACGACGAAGGACGTCCTCGCGGCGCTCTGCACGGCGGTGACGCCGACGGTGGCCGCCGACGCGAGCCGGAACAACGAGCTCGGCCTCCCCCTCACGGTGCTCGCCCTCGAGCCCGAGACGCGCGTCCTCGTAACCGAGATGGGCATGCGCGGGCCAGGGCAGATCGCGGAGCTGTGCGCCGTCGCGCGGCCGACCCTTTCCCTCGTCACGTCGATCGGGCCCGAGCACCTCGAGCTCGTCGGCACCGTCGAGGACGTCGCGCGCGCGAACGCCGAGGCGATCGAGGCGCTGCCTCCCGGCGGCATCGCGGTGGTGCCCGCGGGTGAGCCTCTGCTCGAGCCGTTTCTCCGCGACGACATCGTCGTCCGGCGGTTCGACCCGGGCGCGGTCGTACGTGACGGTGGCGCCTGGCGGTTCGAGGTCGCCGGCACAGGCGTGCGCCTCGAGCTTCCGTTCGCGCAGCGGCACCTCGCGGGGAACGTCGTCGCGGCGCTGACCGCGTA
>DASSVY010000015.1:0-2429 GCA_035705535.1 Gaiella sp.
GACCAGAGCCTCCACTCCCGGCTCGGCGCGACGACGACGAACGGCGACGGGTTCGGTGTCGGGTGGTACGACGACGAAGGCATGCCGCGGCTGTACCGCAGCACCCACCCGGCCTGGAACGACCGGAACCTGCGCGAGCTCGCCGCCGGGGTCTCCTCGCCGCTCTTCTTCGCCCACATCCGGGCGTCCACCGGGACCGCGATCCAGGAGACGAACACCCATCCGTTCCGGTACGAGCGCTGGCTCTGGATGCACAACGGGCTGATCCGCGAGTTCCCCCGGATCAAGCGGGAGCTCGTGAGCGCGGTGGACGACGCGTACTACCCGTCGATCGAGGGCACGACCGACTCGGAGACGATGTTCTTCCTCGCGCTCACCTTCGGGCTCCGCGACGATCCGATCGCGGCCGTCGAGCGGATGGTCGGATTCGTCGAGGACACGGGTCGCCGCCGCGACATCGAGCATCCGGTGCAGATGACGATCGCGACGACCGACGGGACGACGATCTGGGCGTTCCGCTACTCGAGCGAGGGCGATTCCCGGTCGCTCTGGTTCAGCACGCGGATGGACGCGCTCAAGGCGCTCTATCCCGAGAGCGCAGAGCTCTCGTCGCTGTCGGACGAGACCCGGGCGATCGTCTCGGAGCCGCTCGGCGACCTCCCGGGCGCCTGGAACGAGGCGCCCGAGTCCCACGTGGGCATCGTCCAGCCGGGTGCCGACGACCTGCGGCCGTTCGCACCCACCGCGCCCGCCTGATTCGTCGACGAGACCGCGTCAGGCCGACGCGGTGCACTCGATCTCGATCAGCAGACCCGGCACCGCGAGCCCGGTCACCCCGACGATCGTCTGGGCCGGATGCCCGGCGCCGCCCGTCACCTCGTCGATCGCGCTCGTGATCGTGTCGTACTCCGTGGGCATGGACGTGTAGATCGTCCGCCTGACGATGTCGTCCCAGGTCACCCCGACGGCGTTGATCGCGGTCTCGACGTTCCGCATCGCCGCGACCGTCTGGGCGCGGAGGTCGTCTCCGCCGACGATGTTGAAGGCCTGGTCGAGGGCGACCTGGCCGGCGAAGTGGACGACCTTCGAGCCTGTCGCGATCGCAACATGGCTGAAGCCCGGCGCCGGGTGCATACCTTCAGGGTTGACGAGCTCGCGTCCCATCGGTGCCTCCTCTCGGTCGTGTGCTTACGAGGCCGACGCTACCGACCGGGTCCCGACGCCGCTTCCAGCGGCTTCTAGAGGCGGCGCGGCGCGGGCAGGAGCCGGCGGCACCACGCCCACACGGGACGCAGGAGCGGATCGGTCACGCGGCTCACGAGCGCGACCAGCCGGACGACCCAGGGCCGGCCGAGCGTCGTCACGAGCGTCGCTGCTCCGAAGCCGACCAGCACTCCGGCGAGGACGTCGCTCGGGTAGTGCATGCCCAACGCGATCCGCGAGAGGGCGATCAGCGCCGCCCCGACGAGGAACGCGATTCCGGCGCGACGCGAGAACGCGAGCACTGCGAAGGCGATCGCGAACGCGGCGGCGGCGTGGTCGCTGGGGAACGAAGGATCGGTCGTGCGGGCGGCGAGCACGTGGGTCAGGCCCGGGTGCTCCGTGAACGGCCGCGGACGGTCCCACAGATGCGCGATCACCTGGTTCACGGCGAGCGCCACCGCCGCCGCGATCAACGCGGACGACGACGCGAGCTTCCAGCGCGGGTTGCCGTACGGCCGCGCGAGCAGCCAGAGCCCGACGGTCGCGAGCGCGTAGAGCGGCACGACCGCGTCCGCGAGCGCCGTGACCGGATCCTCGAGCCAGTCCCGCGTCGCGATGGCGCCATTCACCAGATGGAAAACCGTCCAGTCGATGCCCACACCTTAGGCGGCGCAACTGTTGCGGTCCTGTTACGCGCCTCCGTTCCTCTCACGGACGAGAGGGCCGGTGCGATTGGGTTCACCGGTGCCCTGGCAGAACCGCGTCACCCCGCTCGGAGAGCTCGTCGCCGACCCGGCCCGCGGGCTCGTCTACGGCAACCGCGGCTGCCTCCACGACGACGCGGGACGGATCGTCCGCCGCTACCAGGTGAGGCGCTGGATCGCGTGCCGGCTCCGGTTCAACGACCGGCACCGCTCGCCGCTGATGCAGCCGGGCCGGTACACGGAGCTGTTCTTCCTCGACGAGGCGACTGCCCTCGCGGCCGGCCACCGTCCCTGCGCGGAGTGTCGTCACGAGGACTCTGTGCGCTTCGCCGAGCAGTGGACGGAGCGCCACCCGGCGGAGGGGACGGCCGACGCGATCGACCTGCGGCTCCATGCCGAGCGCTTCGACCCCGGCACGCGGAGCCGCCGCGTGCACGCGGTGGAGCTCGACTCGCTGCCGGACGGTGCGTTCGTGCTTCGGAGCGGCGAGCCGTACGTCGTCGTCGGCTCTGTCCTGCTCCT
>DASSVY010000016.1:0-3590 GCA_035705535.1 Gaiella sp.
CCGGACGCCTCCGGCGGCGGCGCGACGGCCACCCGCGTCCGCTTCGCCGTCGACGAGGCGGTGCGGAGGGAGACGACACTCGAGAAGATGGCGTCGCTCCAGCCCGCGTTCATCCCGGAGGGCGTCGTGACCGCGGGCAACTCGTCCCAGATCGTCGACGGTTCGGCCGCAGTGCTCGTCGCGTCCGAGGGGAAGGTGTCCGAGCTCGGGCTCGAGCCGCGGGCGCGGTTCGTCTCCTTCGGCGTCGTCGGCGTCGATCCGCACCTGATGCTGCACGGCAATCCCGAGGCGTCGGCGAAGGCGCTCGCGAAGGCGGGGCTGACCTGGGACGAGATCGACGTGATCGAGGTGAACGAGGCGTTCGCCTCGGTGGTCGGTCAGTTCCTCGCCGACACGGGCCTGCAGGAGCGCTACGAGGCGGGCGACGTGAACCCGAACGGCGGCGGCATCTCGCTCGGGCACCCCCTGGGCGCGACCGGCGCGCGGATCACCGCGACGTTGCTGGCGGAGCTCGACCGGCGCGAGGCGCGCTACGGCGTCGCGTCGATGTGCATCGGGCAGGGTCAGGCGATCGCCGCGGTCCTCGAGCGGCTCTGACGGCGGCTAGGGCTCGACGAGCGCGCGCTCGACGTCCGCCGACACCTCCTGCGCGATCTCGACGAACGCGCGGGCGGCGGGGGAGCGGTGCCGGTCGCGGTGCCAGACGACCGCGATCGTGCGGCGCGGCACCTTCGGCACGAGCCGGAGCGCCTTCACGCGGTCGTCGCCGGGCAGGACGGCGAGGAGCGGCGTGAGGGCGACGCCGAAGCCGGCGGCGACGAGGCCCTGGAGCGTCGTGTTGTCGTCGGAGCGGAATGCGTATTCGACGTCGTAGCCCCGATCCGCGAGCGACGTCTCGACCAGAACGCCGCTCGCGCACGTATTCGAGCCGATGAGGACGTTGTCGCCCAGGTCGTCGAGCGAGGCGGAGGTGCGCCTCGCGAGGTCACTGTCCGCGGGCACGAGCAGCACGTACGGGTCGCTCATCAGCTCCAACGCCTCGAACGGGCCGTCGGGAAGCGGCGCGCTGCAGAACGCGAGGTCGAGCTCGCCCGACTCGATCAGGCGGTAGAGCTCGGGGTCGGTCGCCGGCTCGGAGAGCCCGAGCTCGATGCCCGGCCAGCCGGAGAGAAAGCGGCGCATCACGTCCGGCAGCACGCGTGCCCCGACCGACTGGTACGTCCCGACCCGCAGCGTGCCGGTCTCCCCGGCGCGCAGCGCGACGATGTCGGCGCGCGCCGCGTCGATGCGCGCGACAATCGCCTCGGCATGGCGGAGCAGGAGCTCGCCGGCCTCCGTGAGCGAGACCGCGCGCGGGCCGCCGGGGCGCTCGACGAGCGTCTCGCCCACGATCTTCTCGAGCGTCGCGATCTGCTGGCTCACGGCGGACTGCGTGTAGCCCAGGCGCTCCGCCGCGCGGCCGAACGAGCCCTCGTGCGCGACCGCGTCGAGCGCCGCGAAATGGCGGAGCTCGACGCCGAGCCATTGATCAGTATGAGTGATCGTCTCCATGAATACCTCGACTTGACCTAATAGTACCTGCACAGCCACACTACGGGCATGGAAATCGCAATCGTTCTGTTCATCCTCCTCGTCGGCCCGCTTGCGCTCCTCGCAGGACGCGACTCCCGGATCGACGACACCGCGCGCCGCCGCCGCCACCTCGGCTGAGCCCGGCCGCCGCGATCGGCGCGCTCAGCGCTCTTCGCGCCGGTAGGGGAGTCCCAGCGCCGCCGGCGCGCCGAGCCGGCGACCGCCGACGAGCGCGGCGAACACCACCGCGGCGATCGTGAACAGGTACGGCAGCATCCCGAGGAAGAACGGTGAGACCGTGATCCCGACGGCCTGCGCCTGGAAGTTGAGGGCCTCCATCAGCCCGAAAAGGAAGCCTCCCGCGAGCGCGCCGATGGGGTTCCAGCGGGCGAAGATCACGAGCCCGACCGCGATCCACCCGCGCCCGGCGGTCATCCCCTCGTTCCAGCCGGGCGTCCGCGCCAGCGAGAGGTAGGCGCCTGCGAGGCCGGCGAGCGAGCCACCGACCATGACGGCCCCGTAGCGCAAGGCGGTGACCGAGACTCCCATCGCGTCGGCCGTCCCCGCCGATTCGCCGACTGCGCGGAGATGGAGCCCGAGTCGTGTTCGGAACAGGACGACCCACGTGGTCGCGACCAGGACATAGGACGCGTAGACGAGGACGTTCTGGTCGAAGAGGACCGGGCCGACCCAGGGGATCTCGTGGAGCAGTGGGATCGCGAGCGGGTCGAAGGAGTCCCGCGCGGGCTTCCCGACGACGTCGCGGCCGAGATAGGCGGACAGCCCCGTGCCGAAGATCGTCAGGGCGAGCCCCGAGACGATCTGGTCGGCCCGGAGCGTCACGGTCAGGAAGGCGTGGAGCAGGCCGAGCAGCGCCCCCGCGGCAAGCGCGGCGAGCACCCCGAGCTCGAGGCTGCCCGTTCTGTCGAGCGCGATGAAGCCGGTCACCGCGCCGACGAGCATCATCCCCTCGAGGCCGAGATTGAGGACGCCCGCGCGCTCGGCGATCACCTCGCCGACGGCGGCGATCACGAGGGTCGTCCCGGCGGCCATCGCGATCGCGAACGTCGTCACCCAGACGGAGTTCATGCGCGCCCCTGGTTGGCGTCGGCTCCCGCCGGGCGGAGCCCGCCGCCGCCTGACGCCGCTCGCGGCACGGTGCTCTCCGGGCCCGTATTGCCCATACTGTGCCCTCCGGCCCCGCACCGCGAGCGGCGCCCCGGGAACGCGCAGGCGTCTGTGGAGGCCGGAGCGCTCAGGTCTCCTCCGCGACCCGCGCCGGCTCGCGCCGCGGGCTCCAGCGCACGCGATAGCGCGCGAGCATCTCGGCGCCGACGGCGATGAAGAGGATCGCGCCCTGGAGCACCTGCACGATCGACGGCGGCACCTCCGTCGTCTGCAGGGCATAGCCGCCGACCTGGAGCGCGCCGAAGAGCACCGCGGCGACGACAACGCCGGGCGCCGAGAAGCGGCCGAGCGTCGCGACGATGATCCCCGTGTACCCGAACCCAGCGGAGATGTCGGGCTGGATGCGGAACACGATCCCCGAGACCTCGCTCATCCCCGCGATCCCGGCGAGCCCGCCGGAGACGAGCATCACGACGACGATGTTCCGGCGGAGCGGCATCCCCGCGTAGCGCGCCGCCGGCTGGCTCTCGCCGATGACGCGCACCTCGTAGCCGAAGCGGGTCGAGCGCAGGAGCGCCCACACGACGACCGCGGCGCCGAGTGCGATCAGGAACCCTGCGTGCAGCCGGGTGTCGCCGAACGAGGGGAGGATCGCCGACGGGGAGAACGGCTTCGAGAGCGGGAAGCCCGAGCTGTCGGGGTCGCGCCAGGGCCCGTGGACGAGGTAGTCCACGAGGAGGATCGCGACGAAGTTGAGCATCAGCGTCGTCACGATCTCGCTCACGCCGAGCGTCGCGCGGAGGACTCCGGGGCCGGCCGCCCAGGCCGCGCCGCCCATCGCGCCGGCGACGACCATCGCCGGGAGGAGCAGCCCGCGAGGCGCGTCGGGG
>DASSVY010000017.1:0-2324 GCA_035705535.1 Gaiella sp.
CACCCTGGCACTCGGGGTCATGCTGGCGCTCCTGCTGTTCGGTGCTGCGATGCTCGGCACGGCACAGAGCGCGACGACGCCGACGTACGGCAAGTGCAAGCCGACCGGGAAGTACAACTCGCTCAAGCTGAAGACCCAGAAGCAGGGCGTTCTCACCGTCGGCTACAACACGATCTCGCCGCGGACCTACAAGGGCAACACGCCCGACAGCGTCAACGACGGCTTCAACTACTGCTTCGCCGCCAACATCGCCTGGCGGGCGGGGATCCCGAAGATGAAGCTCCGCTTCGTCGACTTCGCCCAGCTCATCGTCGGCCGCCTCGCCGGCTACGACGTCGCGATCGACGACTTCTACATCAAGCCCGAGCGCGAGGAGAAGGTCGACTTCTCGATTCCGTACGGGCACTCGTGGACGGGCCTCGTCGCCCGCACCGACGGCCCGGCGCCGACGAAGGCGGGGATGAAGGACCTGAAGTTCGGAGTCACGCTCGGCTCGGTGCAGCAGAAATGGCTCGACGAGGTGCTGAAGCCGTCGCAGCAGTACAGCACGTACGACGACACGGCCCAGCTGTTCGCCGCGCTCAAGGCGAAGCAGATCGACGCCGTCCTCATCGACCTGCCGGTCGCGCTCCCCGCCGCCACGGCGTCCAAGGGCGACTTCAAGGTGTTCGCCCAGGTGAAGGTCGGCGGCCAGGTCGGAATTGTCATGATCCAGCCTTCGCCCAACCGGAAGGCGATCAACACGATGGTGCGCCAGATGCTCAAGAACGGCACGCTGAAGAACCTCGAGAAGAAGTACTACTTCGCCTCGTTCGGCGGCGTCGACCCGGACTCGCTGCCGGTCTGGGGGTAGCTCGGTCGGATGCAAGCCACGACGGAGGTCTGGGCGGCTGAGGCCGCGACTCCGGGGGGCGTCAGGCGACTGGCGCCCCCACCACGCTCCCGTCTGCTGTCGGCGTTCTCGGTCGTCGTCGTCGTCGCGGTCGCCGCCGCGTTCTGGATCTACCCGCTCGAGGCGGTCCGCGGGCTCGAGACGCCGAGCGGCTGGCGGACCGGCGCGACCATCGCCGTCATGGTCTTCGCCGCGCTCGCGAGCCTGCTCGTGATCCCGGGGATCCACGCGGTCGCCCTCGCGTTCCAGGCCCGCCGGCTCGAGTCGAGCGGCGACATCGTCGGCGCGAGGCACATTGCCGCGCGGGCCCGCGAGAAGGCCCTGAGGACCCTCGGGTTCGCGGGCTCGGCGGTCGTCGTGCTCGGGGTGGTCATGTTCCTCCTGACCAACAACGCCGCGTTCGTCGAGACCTTCCTCTCCTGGGAGCAGATCCGCCGGAGCGCGAGCGACATCATCCATGCGTTCTGGCTGAACCTCTGGATCGCACTCGCGAGCGAGGCGCTGATCCTCGTCGTCGCGCTGAGCCTCGCCCTCGTCCGCGCCGCGCCCGGGCGGGCGATGGCGCCGCTCCGCTTCCTCGCGATCGCGTACATCGACGTCTTCCGCGCGATCCCGCTGATCATCCTCCTCTACCTCGTCGCGTTCGGGATCCCGATCGCGGAGATCCCCGTGCTGAGCGACCTGCCGACGGCGTGGCTGGTCGTGATCGCCCTGACGGTGACGACGAGCGCCTACGTCGCGGAGGTGTTCCGCTCCGGGATCGAGACCGTGCACTGGAGCCAGACCGCGGCCGCGAAGTCGCTCGGCTTCTCGACGACGCAGACGTGGTTCTACGTCGTCGTGCCGCAGGCGTTCCGGCGCGTCCTGCCACCGCTCTTGAGCTACTTCATCGGCCTGCAGAAGGACACCGCGCTCGTGCTCGTGGTCGGCACGATCGACGCGTTCGGGATGGCGAAGATCTACGCCGGCAACTACTTCAACCTCTCGTCGGTCACCTTCGTCGCGATCGTGTTCATCCTCGCGACGATTCCGCAGACCCGCTTCGTCGACTACCTCATCGCGCGGCAGGCGCGGAAGACGGGCGTCCGCGCGCTCTGATGGCGCTGCTCGAGATCGACGCCGTCCGGAAGTGCTACTCGGACGACGAGGTGCTGAAGGGCGTCAGCCTCTCGGTCGATTCGCACGAGGTCGTCTGCCTGATCGGCGCCTCCGGCTCGGGGAAGTCGACGCTCCTCCGCTGCATCAACGGGCTCGAGACGATCGAGGGCGGGGAGATCCGCTTCGAGGGAGACGTCGTCTCCGGGCCGGGGGTGAACTTCGTCGAGCTCCGGCGACAGATCGGGCTCGTGTTCCAGAGCTTCAACCTGTTCCCGCACATGAGCGTGATGCGGAACGTGACGATCGCGCCGATCAAGATCGGCGGGATCTCCCG
>DASSVY010000018.1:0-3365 GCA_035705535.1 Gaiella sp.
GGGCGGGCGGCTCCTGCGCCGGCTGCTCCCGGTCGTGGTGCTCCTCCCGACCGCGCTCCTGATCCCGATCGGGCGCGGGGCCGACGCCGGGATGTACGGCTTCGACGTCGGCGTCCTGCTCTTCCTGATCGGGACGATGGCGGTCTCGCTGCCCGTCGTCTTCTGGACGGCGCGGTCGCTCGACGTCGCCGAGGCGAGGGCGCGGCAGGAGGCGGCGCGCTTCTCGAGCGTCCTCCGCGCGGCGACGGAGCAGTCGATCATCGGAACGGACGTCGACGGGCTGATCACGGTCTTCAACGAGGGCGCCGAGCGCATGCTGGGTTACTCCTCGGAGGAGCTCGTCGGCCGGGAGACGCCGGCTCTGATCCACGACCCGCACGAGATCGCGACGCGGGCGAAGGAGCTTGGCGTGGCGCCCGGCTTCGACGTGCTCGTGGCGGCGGCCCGGCGCAATCTCGCAGAGACGAGGGAGTGGACCTACGTGCGCAAGGACGGGAGCCGCTTCCCGGTCTCGCTCACGGTGAACGCCATGCGCGCGAGCGACGGCAGCCACGAGGGCTTCATGGGGGTCGCCTTCGACCTCAGCGCGCGGAAGGAGCTCGAGCGGGAGCTCCGGCGGCAGGCGGACTTCACGGGCACGCTCGTCGGCAGCGCACCGGTCGGCATCTTCGCCACGGACGATGCGGGAGCGTGCATCTTCGTCAACTCGAAGTGGCGCGAGCTCACGGGCCTCTCCGGGGAGGAGGCGCACGGCGACGGGTGGTTCCGCGCGGTCCACCCTGACGACCTGAAGCAGGTCTCGCAGGCCTGGGATTCGCTCGTCGCCACCGACGCCCCGTTCTCGGTCGAGTACCGCTTCCGGCGCCAGGACGAGTCCGTGGTCTGGGTCGCCTGCCGCGCGGTCGCCCTCCGGAACGAGCAGGGGGAGGCGGAGGGATACCTCGGGACCGTGCTCGACGTCACGCAGCGTCGAATCGCCGAGGCCGAGCGCGAGCGGCTTCTCGCCCAGAGCCGATCCGTGCTCGACGCGGCGACGGACGGGATCCTGATGACGGACCTCCGGGGCGAGGTGCTGTTCTCGAACGCCGCGATGGACGTGTTCTGGTCGGACGTCGGCCTCTCGGGGCTCGGGACGATCTGGGACCGGGTCGACCGCCTCTCGCGCCTGACCACCTCCGACGACGCGTACCAGCGGCTCCTCGAGGCCGTGACGCTCGACCCGGAGGGCGAGCACGTCGGTGAGTTCACCCTGGCCGAGAGCGGCCGCTCGTTCGTCGGGCGCACCGCCTCGGTGCGCGGCGCGGGCGGCGTGCTGATGGGGCGGATCTTCTCGCTCCGCGAGACCACGCCGGAGCGCGCCGCCGCGCGGGCGAAGGACGAGTTCGTCGCGACGGTGTCGCACGAGCTGCGGACTCCGCTCGCGGCCATCACGGGGTACTCGGAGCTGCTCGAGGACGACCTCGCGCCGCTCGGCGGAGACGCGATGCAGCTGCTCGAGGTCGTCCAGCGCAACGCGGCGCGGCTCGCGCGCCTCGTGGACGACCTCCTCCTGCTCCAGCAGTCCGAGACCGACGGCGTGAACGTGAACCTGGCCGATGCCGACCTCGACGAGGTGCTGAGGGACAGCCTCGAGCGGATCGAGCCGGCAGCGGCCCGCAAGTCGATCGCCGTGCACCTCGACGGCGACGAGGGGCTCGTCCTGCACGCCGACGTGATGCGCGTCGGCCAGGTGCTCGACAATCTCCTCTCCAACGCGGTCAAGTTCACGCCGGAGCGTGGGTCGATCGCGGTGCGCGTCTCCCGCGAGCGCGAGATCTGCGCGATCGAGGTCGAGGACTCGGGCCCCGGGATTCCGGAGGACGAGCGCGGCCGCCTGTTCGAGCGGTTCTTCCGCAGCCGCGACGCGATCGCGCGGGAGATTCCCGGGACCGGTCTCGGTCTCGTCGTCTCGCGGAGGATCGCCGAGGCGCACGGGGGCTCCCTCGAGCTCGTCGACGGCGAACGCTCGGGAGCGACCTTCCGGCTGGTGCTGCCGCTCGCGCGACACGCCGCGAACTACCCGGCGCTCAAGCCGGTCGCGCCCCACGCCGATACCCCGCTCGAGTGAGCGAGACGTCGCCCACACCCCTCGTCCTCGTCGCCGACGACGACCCGGACATCCTCGATCTCGTCCGATACCGGCTCGAGCGGTCCGGCTACGAGGTCGCGACCGCCACGGACGGAGCGGAGGCGGTCCGACTCGCCGGCGAGCTGGCCCCCGCGCTCGCCGTGCTCGACGTGATGATGCCGAGCCTCGACGGCCTCGAGGCGACGCGACGCCTCCGGGACGACCCCGCCACCGCCGATATTCCGGTCATCCTCCTCACCGCGAAGGCGCAGGACGCCGACGTGCAGGAGGGGTTCCTCGCCGGGGCGGACGACTACATCCGGAAGCCGTTCAGCCCGCGCGAGCTGAGCGCGCGCGTCCAGGCCGTGCTCGGACGGAGGTAGCGATGCTCGAGGCCCTCGGCATCGGCGCGCTGGTGCTCGCTGTCCTCAGCGTCCTGTTCCTCGTCGCGCTCGTCGTGCGCCGGACCTCGCTTGCCCGCGCAGAGCGCCGGCGAAACGCGCTGGAGGCTCGGCTTCGCCCACTCGCGCTCGCGCTCGTCGACGGGGACGAGGTCGAGGAGCGGGAGTTGAGCGCCGAGGAGCGCGCGATCCTCGCGGAGGCGATCGGCCGGCTCTCGCGCAGCGTGAGCGGCGAGGCTCGCGAGCGGATCGGCGAGTACTTCGCCGGCACGGAGGCGTACACCGCCGAGATCGCTGCGCTCTCGGACCACCGTGCCTGGCGCCGGGCGACCGCCGCCTACCGGCTCGGCGACATGGCGTGCCCCGAGGCGGTGGCCGCGATCCTGCGCCGGCTCGACGACGGCGATCCGGACGTCCGCGCGGCTGCCGCCCGCAGCCTCGGGCGGCTCGCGGCCCCGGAGGCAGCGGAGCCGCTCGTCCACACCCTCGTGAGCGGGACCGTGCCGCGGGCGATCGCGTTTCGGGCGCTCCTGGACATCGGGTCCGGGACGCTCCCGGTCCTGCGCACGCTCGTCCACGATCCGGACCAGAACGTGCGCGCCTCGGCGATCGAGCTGCTCGGCTGGCTCGGCGACGCGTCGGACGACGCGGCGGTGATCGAGGCCGTCGGCGACCCCGCGGCGGAGGTGCGGGCCCGCGCCGCAGGCGCACTCGGGCGGCTCGCCTCGGCGGACGGGGCGGATGTCCTCACGCAGGCGCTCGACGACCGGATCTACTTCGTGCGGCTCCACGCGGCGCGTGCGCTCGGCCAGGTCGGCGAGCAGGCGGCGATACCGGCGCTCGTACGGCAGGCCCGC
>DASSVY010000019.1:0-4912 GCA_035705535.1 Gaiella sp.
CCGTGCATCGGAGCCATCTCGCAGGAGGCCTACGGAGAGATCGTCGACGGCGTGATCGAGTTCCTCTCCGGCGAGACCCGCCCGATCCGGCGCGCGCTCGAGACGAGGATGCGCGATGCCGCCGCGGAGGAGCGGTACGAGGAGGCCGCGCGCTACCGCAACCGGCTCCGCGCGATCGAAAGCCTCGCCGAGCGGCAGACGGCCGACAAGCGCGCCGTGGGCACGATCGACGTGATCGGCCTCGCCGTGGACGGCGACCGGGCGGCCGTGCAGCTCTTCCCGCTGCGGGACGGCAAGATGGTCGACCGGTTCGCGTTCCACCTCGAGAACGTCGTCGGCCAGGACCGGGCCACGATCCTCGAGTCGTTCTGCGTCGAGCACTACGGAGGTGCGCCGGCGGTGCCGCCCCAGGTGGTGGTCCCGGCGGACATCGGCGACACCGACGCGCTCGCCGCCTATCTCGGCGACCTGCGCGGCGCTCGCGTGGAGGTGCGCGCGCCGCAGCGCGGCGAGAAGCTGCGACTCGTGCGGCTCGCGGAGGAGAACGCCCAGCTCGCGCTCGAGCACGACGCATCCGCCACCGAGCAGCGGCGACAGCGCCGGGTCGAGGCGCTCGAGCAGCTGCGCGAATCGCTCAACCTCGAGAGTCTGCCGACGCGTATCGAGTGCTTCGACGTCTCGAACATCCAGGGACGCGAGATCGTCGCCTCGATGTCGGTGTTCGTCGACGCCCAGGAGCACAGGGCGCACTACCGGACGTTTGCGGTGCGCGGGCTCGACGGACAGGACGACTTCGCCTCGATGGCGCAGGTCGTCTCGCGCCGGTTCGCGCGACTCCGCGACTCGGCTTCGGCGGAGCGCTACGACGAAAGCTTCGCCCAGATCCCGAACCTCGTCGTGATCGACGGCGGCAAGGGGCAGCTGGCCGCGGCGCTTGAGGCGATCCACTCGACCTTCGACGTCCCTCGCACCGCCGTGGTGGCGCTCGCCAAGCGGGAGGAGGAGGTCTTCGTCCCGGGTCGGTCGGATCCGATTCGCCTGGATCGCCACGATCCTGGTTTGCAGCTTCTCCAACGTGCTAGGGATGAAGCGCACCGGTTCGCGCTCGGGTTCCACCGCCGCCGCCGCGACACGCGGGCGTTCGAGTCGATCTTCGACGGGCTGGAGGGGATCGGCCCGGCTCGCCGCCGCGCGATTCTCCGGCACTTCGGCTCGGCCGACGCGTTTCTCGACGCCTCGCGCGAGGAGCTCGAAGGCGTTCCGGGCCTTCCCGCGAAGACGGCCCGCGCGGTCTACGCGCAGCTCCACAAGGCCGGAAAGGGCTAGGTCGGCGGCGGCTTTGCGTCCTGCGCCGGGGGCGGCGGCTGGACGACGCCGCGGAAACGCACCGTCCCGAGCGTGAGGAAGATCGCGGTGAACCCGACGACGGCGTTCACCACGGTCAGCGTGAGCTTCATCCCGACGCTGAACGCGAGCAGCGTGGCCTCGCCGATCGCCGCGTTCCGGAACGCATAGACGAGCAGCGCCTGCTCCGTGCCGATCCCTCCCGGCGTCGCGGGCACGAGCGTCGAGAGGCTCATCGCGGACTGGACGAGCAGCACGTGCGTGATGCTCTGGTGGATCCCGAACGCGCCGAGGAAGAACCAGATCGTCGCGAAGCGGAACGCCCAGTCGCCGAGCTGCCACGTGACCACCGTGCGGAAGTAGCGGGTGGGCGGGCTGAAGACCGCGAACGCCTGCTCGACGCGAGCGCGGAGGCGGTCCCAGTAGCGGTTCAGCAGCAGGATCGCCCCACCGACCACTGCGACGAGCCCGATCACGACCCCGGGATGGATGACGCCGTCCTGGAACGCCCACGAGTAGTCGAACGACGGAAGCGCGGAGAGCGCGTCCAGGGACGGCAGCAGCCCCTGCGTCAGCGCCCAGATGAACACCGCGAGCGAGAGCGTGATGTCGACGAGCGCGAGGACGGCGTTCGACGAGATGATCGTCGTGTACGTACTGCCGGGGATCGCGCGGTGCGCGAGATAGACGCGGACGACGTCGCCGCCGCGTGCAGGCAGGACGGCGTTGACGCCGACGCCTGCCACGTACGCGGCTCCGATCGGACGCCACGGGACGGGCTGCTCGGGATATGCGGCTGCGAGGACGTTCCGCCACGCCCGGCTCGTGCACAGGAGCTTCATGAGCTGGCAGCCGATCCCGATCAGGAGCGGCACGACCTCGATCTCCGAGAGGAAGTCCCAGAAATGCTCGGTGGCGTCCCGGATCGTCTCGATCACGGACTCACCGTAGCCGCGTGTCGCGCGTCGTCCGGGCCCGCGCCCGGTGCGGGGCTACTCGTCCTTCGCGAGGAAGGGATAGCGGTAGTCGGTCGCCGGGAGCAGCGTCTCCTTGACCGTCCGCGGGCTGACCCAGCGGATCAGGTTCCACATCGAGCCCGCCTTGTCGTTCGTGCCCGAGGCGCGGGCGCCTCCGAACGGCTGTTGGCCGACGACTGCGCCGGTGGGCTTGTCGTTGACGTAGAAGTTCCCGGCCGCATACCGCAGCTCCTCGTGCGCCTGGCCGATCGCCTGGCGATCGTTGGCGAAGACGGCGCCGGTGAGCGCATAGGTGCCCGTCTCGTCGACGAGCCGGAGCGTGTCGTCCCATCGCTTCTCGTCGTAGACGTAGGCCGTGACGACTGGCCCGAACAGCTCGTCGCGCATGAGCCGAAAGTCGGGATCCTCGGTCTTGATCACGGTGGGCTCGACGAACCAGCCCTCGCTGTCGTCCGCGGTGCCGCCCGTCACGATCTCGGCGCCGGCCTTGCGCGCCTCGTCGATCGCCTTCTTCTGCGTCGCAAAGGAGGAGCCGTCGATCACCGCGCCCATGAAGTTCGAGAAGTCTCGAACGTCACCCATGGCGATCGAGGCGACGTCGCGCTCGAGGCCCGCCCGCACCTCGGGCCAGAGGTTCGACGGGATGTACAGCCGCGACGACGCGGAGCATTTCTGCCCCTGGTACTCGAACGAGCCGCGGACGATCGCGGTCGCCACGGCTCCGGGATCCGCGGACGGGTGCGCGAGGATGAAGTCCTTGCCGCCCGTCTCGCCGACGATCCGCGGGTAGTTCCGGTACCGCTCGATCCCCCCGCCGATCGTTCGCCAGATCGACTGGAAGACGCCGGTGGAGCCGGTGAAGTGGACACCGGCGAGCTCGGGACTCTGCAGCGCGGCGTCGCCGAGGGCGGCGCCCGGGCCGAACACGAGGTTGATCACCCCGGGCGGCAGACCGGCCTCCTCGAAGAGACGCAGCATGTACCACGCGGACAGCGCCTGCGTCGACGCGGGCTTCCAGATGACCGTGTTGCCCATCAGGGCGGGAGACGTGCTGAGGTTCGCCCCGATGGCGGTGAAGTTGAACGGGCTGATCGCCAGCACGAAGCCCTCGAGCGGGCGGTACTCGAGGCGGTTCCAGACGCCGGACGAGGAGATCGGCTGCTCCTCGTAGACGCGGACGAGATACTCGGCGTTGAACCGGAGGAAGTCGATCGTCTCGCACGCGGCGTCGATCTCGGCCTGGTGCGCGGTCTTCGACTGGTTGAGCATCGTCGAGGCATTGAGCGTCGAGCGCCATGGGCCCGCGAGCAGCTCCGCTGCGCGCAGGAACACCGCGACCCGCTCGTGCCACGGCGTCCGTGACCACTCGGCATGCGCCTCGCGCGCGGCGACGATCGCTCGCTCCATGTGCGAGGCGTCGCCCTTCGCGACGTCGCCGAGCACGTGGTCACGGTCGTGCGGCATCACGGCCTCGAACGTCTCGGAGGTCTCGACCCGCTCTCCGCCGATCACCAGCGGAATGGAGATCCGCTCGCCGGCGATCTCCGCGAGCCGGCGCTGGAGGTCGGCTCGCTCGGGCGAGCCCGGCGCATACGTCCGGATCGGCTCGTTCTCTGCGGTCGGCGGTCTGAAGATTCCGGGGGCGCTCACGGGGCCGATTGTAGAGTCGGCGGCGTGGAGGTGATGCGGCACCGCTACGCGGTCGCCGGCTGGGGCGTCGGCGAGGTGGTCGTCGGGAACGGCGTCCTCGTCGCTCATTCTCTCCCTTCGAAGCGCCGCCGACTCTCCCTCCCGGGAGATGGCCCCCTTGGGGGTGCGAGCACCCCTGAGGTCAAGCTACCCCCGGAGCACGCCCGGCAGGGTGACGGATTCGTGCCGGATCTGTGCCGGCGGTTCGAGGAGCACCTCGCCGGGTCGCCTGTCGCGTACGACGACGTCGCCGTCGACGAGGCCGCGCTGAGCGCCTTCCAGCGTGAGCTGCTCGCGGCGGTGCGAACGGTCGCCTGGGGTGACGTCGTCACCTACGGCGGGCTGGCCGCGCTCGCCGGCCGTCCCCGCGCCGCCCGCGCCGCGGGGAGCTTCTGTGCCGGGAACCGGCTCTCGCTCGTCGTCCCGTGCCACCGCGTCGTCGCCGCAGGGCAGGGCGAGCCTTACGGCATCGGCGCGTACGGGCCATCGGGCGTCGGGCTGAAGCGCCGGCTCCTCGCGCTCGAGGGGACGATCCTCTGACGCCCGCGCTCGCCGCCGACGCGAGAGCGGAGCTCGCCGCGCTCGTACCGGAGCGCCGCTGCGACCGGCTTGCCGAGATCTCGGCCCTGTTCCACACGGCAGGCACGGTTCACCTGCTCGGCCGCGGGGCCCTGTCGTTCCACCTCGACCTCTCGGAGTCCGCCGTGGCACGCCGGGCGTACTCCATCCTCAAGGAGCTCCGGGTCGCGTCGGAGATCCGGACGTACCACCGCACCGCGTTCGACCGTGCGGCCCGGACGCAGCTCCTCGTCGAGGGCTCCGCGCATGCGATCGATGTGCTCACGCAGGCAGGCGTGCTCGGCGACGCGGGCTTGCCGCTCGACCGGCCGCCGGGGAAAGTC
>DASSVY010000020.1:0-8848 GCA_035705535.1 Gaiella sp.
CAGCGGCTCTTCGACGACGGCCAGGGCATGGACGGCGTCGCGTCGGTCGGCGAGCCGCAGTTCAACGACGCGAAGACCGTCGCGCTCGTCTTCGTGACGCCGACCTCGGCGCCGCAGGACGAGGCGACGGACAACCTCGTCGACCGGCTGCGCTCGGACGTCGTGCCGAAGGCAGTGGGGGGCAGCGAGGCGGTCGCCTACGTCTCCGGCCAGACGGCGGCGTTCAAGGACATCGGCCAGCGGCTCACCGATCGGGCCCCGCTGTTCCTGCTCTACATCATCGGCGTCACGTTCCTCGTGCTGGCGATGGCGTTCCGCTCGATCGTCGTCTCACTGACGGCCGCCGTGACGACCATCCTCTCGGCGTTCGTCGGCTTCGGCGTCCTCACGCTGATCGTGCAGGAGGGCTACCTGCTCGGCCTGACAGGCCTCGACAAGACCGGGCCGATCGAGACGTTCGTGCCACCGATCGCGTTCGCGATCCTGTTCGGTCTCTCGATGGAATACATGGTGTTCCTGATGAGCCGCATCCGCGAGGAGCACGTCCACGGGCTTCCGACGGAGGAGGCGGTCGCACACGGGATCGCGGCGATCGGCCGGGTCGTCGTGGCGGCCGCGATCATCATGGGCACGGTCTTCTCCGCGTTCATCCTGGGCAGTGACCGCGTCTCGAAGGAGTTCGGGATCCTGCTCGCCGTCGCGATCCTCACGGACGCATTGATCGTGCGGATGACGCTCGTCCCGTCGTTCTTCACGCTGCTGCGTGAGAAGACGTGGTACATCCCGGGTTGGCTCGACCGGGTGCTCCCGAACCTCACCGTCGAGGCGCCGCACGACAGTGACGCCCGCGCGGCGCATCCGGCGCAGCCGAAGGCAGCGCCGGTCGGGGAGCGCTGAGCGGCTCGAGCAACGAGATCTCCGTCGGGGCGGCCGAGGGCCGCCGCCCCGACGGAGAGCCCCTCCCGTTCCTCTGCGTCACGTGCGGGACGCAACACGCGCCGTCCGCGCAGCCCCCGGCGCATTGCGCGATCTGCGACGACGAGCGGCAGTACGTCGGCTGGGAGGGCCAGCGGTGGACGACGCTCGACGACCTCCGCGAGACGCATCGCGCCGACATCCGAGAGGAGGAGGCGGACCTGACCGGGCTCGGCTGCGACCCGTCGTTCGCGATCGGCCAGCGTGCCCTCCTCGTCGAGACGCCCGGTGGGAACGTCCTCTGGGACTGCATCTCGCTCCTCGACGACGAGCTCGTCGAGGCGGTTCGCTCACGCGGGGGCCTCTCGGCGATCGCGATCTCGCATCCGCACTACTACTCGTCCCTCGTGGAGTGGAGCCGGGCGTTCGACGCGCCCGTGTACCTCCACGCCGCCGACCGCGAATGGGTGCAGCGGCCAGACCCGTCGATCGTCTTCTGGGAGGGCGACACGCACGAGCTCGAGCCCGGCGTCGCCCTGCTACGCCTCGGCGGCCACTATCCCGGAGGCACCGTCCTGCACTGGGCAGCCGGGCAAGGCGGGCGAGGGGTGCTGCTCTCCGGCGACATCGTGCAGGTCGTCTCCGACCGCCGCTGGGTCAGCTTCATGTACAGCTACCCGAACCTGATCCCGCTGCCGGCGGCGACGGTCACGGGGATGGTGGACGCGCTCGGGCCGTACCCGTTCGCCCGGCTCTACGGCGCGTGGTTCGGCCGGGTCGTCGACGACGCGAAGGCGGCCGTCGAGCGGTCTGCCGCCCGCTACGTCGCGGCGCTCGTGGGCTGACGACCTAGTCCTCCGTCTGGTCGCGCACCAGCTCGAGCGTCGCGCAGTGGAGGCCGGCGATCGCGAAGCGGTGGCTCTCCGAGAAGTCGACCTGGATCACCTCGATCCCCTCCTGCTCGAGACGGTCGACGACGCTCGGGGAGCCGGCGTTCATCACGACCTTGCCGGGCTCGAGGGTGACGGCGTTGACCGCGAGGCCCCAGTACTCCTCGACCGGCACCTCGATCACCTTCCAGTCGTCGCGCATCAGGCGGCGGACGAAGCCGTAGTTGACGAGGTGCGGCGCGAGCACGGCGACGTGGTCGTCGGGGACCATCAGGAACATGTCGGCATGGGACGTGCCGATGTTGCCGTCCCCGATCGAGTCGACCCAGCCGGGTGAGTGCGTCGTGATCATCTCGATGCCGAGCCCCTCGAGCACCCAGCCGATCTGGCGCAGCCCTTCCTCGTTCGCGACGACGCTCTCGTTGAAGACGAAGGTGCTCGAGTCGAGCCAGCGCCCCGCGCCCGGCTCGCCGACCCCGGTGCCGTGGATCGTGAGGTAGATCGGCACCTGCAAGGCGGTCAGCACCTTCGACCAGATCACCTCGCGGCCGCGCTGCCAGGAGCCGAGACCCATCCGGTGGACGATTGCGCCGCCGCGGACGACGAGGCCGCCGCCGGCGAGCGTGACGAGGTTCTTCAGGTAGCCGTACGGCCCGATCGCGGGCACGGGGGCCTCGATGTAGTGGACGCGCACGCCGTTCGCCTCGAGCGTCGCGTAGTACTCGTCGAACTGGGCCTGGAGGCGGCCGAGATCGGCGTTGCCGGCCGACGAGGAGTAGTAGTACTGCCACTCGCGCGCGTACTCGTCGCGCGTCTCGTTCTCCGTCGGGCGCGAGACGACGACCTCGCGCAGCCGGCCGATGCCCTCCGCGCCCCACGGCCGACCCCAGATCTGCTCGACTTCGTCGGCGAAGTCGGTCTCGTGGAGCATCCAGTTCTTGAGCGGCTTGCCTTCCTCGAACCACGGAAGCTGCGAGACGACGGAGCTCTCGTCGTGGTCGGCGCCGGGGCGGGGGGAGGAGTACGTCAGCTCGACGATGTCGCCGTCGGCCGTGCGAAGCCGAAACGGCACCTGCTCCCGGGTCGACTGCTTGGTGCTCAGTGGGACCACCTCCCGCTCTGTCATGTCACGACGGTGGTGACCCTACACCTGGTGGACGTGTCCGTAAGGACGGTTGTGTGCCCAGCGGCCCTCAGACACGTCACATCCCGGCGTCCTCGGTCGCCCCGATACCTTCGGGTATCGGGGCTCCCTGCGACCTTGGGCTGCTCGGTCTGACGACCGCTGACCACGAACGACCTTACGGACGAGTTCACTAGCGCTCGTAGGTCAGGATCAGGACGCCGTCACCGACCGTCTTCGAGTCCGCGAGGCGCAGTCGCTTCTTGTCGCTCGTGGGGCCGAACAGACGCTTGCCCTCGCCGAGCACGACCGGGAAGACCATCAGGTGGAGCACGTCGACGAGGTCGTTCTCGAGAAGTGCCTGTGCGAGCGAGGCGCTGCCGTGCACGACGACGTCCCCGGCGTGCGCGTCCTTGAGCCTGGCGACGTTCTCCGCCAGGTCGCCCTCGAGCACGGTCGTGTTCGTCCACTTCGGCTCCTTCAGGGTCGACGAGACCACGTACTTCGGCATCGTGTTGAACTTGTCCGCGAACTCGCCGTCGCGGCTCGGCCACGCCGCTGCGAAGCCCTCGTAGGTCGTGCGGCCGAGGAGCAGCGCCTCGGAGGCCATCGTCTCCTCGAGCTTGAACGCGTTTCCCTCGTCGCCGCGGTCGATCTCGAACGACCAGCCGTCGTACTTGAAGCCCTCGCCCCCGCCCGGCGCCTCGATCACGCCGTCGAGCGAGACGAACTCGGTGATCACGATCCTGCCCATCGTTCCTCCTTCGCGTCGGGGTGTCCGATCGGTAGACGGCCGGATCCGGCGCGACTCATCGGCGCCACAGCAGCAGGCGGAGCACGAGCACGCCGGCCGTCAGCGTCGAGCGCGCTGCGCCGCCGTCAGTGCCCGGAGACGGCGTGGGGGACGTACGGCTCCTCGAGGAGCGCCATCTCGTTCTCGCTCAGGTGGAGCCGCTCTGCGGCGATCGCGTCGTCGAGGTGCCCGACCCTCGTCGCGCCCACGATCGGCGCGGTCACTCCCGGCCGGTGGAGGAGCCAGGCGAGCGCCACCTGCGCGGCCGGAACGCCGCGCTCGGCCGCGACCTCCGCGGCGCGGTCGACGACCGCGAAGTCGACGTCCGGCCGGTAGAGGCTCGCGCCCCACTCGTCCGTTCGGGCCCGCGCGGTGAGCTCGTCTCCGTCTCGTGTCCGGTTGCCGGCGAGGAGCCCCCGCGCGAGCGGGCTCCACGGCAGGACCGCGATTCCCTGGTCGATGCACTGCGGGATCATCTCCCGCTCCTCCTCGCGGTAGACGAGGTTGTAGTGGTTCTGCATCGAGACGAACTGCGTCTGCGCGACACGCTGCGCCTTGGCGAACTGCCACGCGAACATGCTGGACGCGCCGATGTAGCGCGCCTTGCCCGCGCGCACGACGTCGTGCAGCGCCTCCATGGTCTCCTCGATCGGCGTTCCCGGGTCGAAGCGGTGGATCTGGTACAGGTCGACGTAGTCGACGCCGAGACGCTCGAGCGACCCGTCGATCGACGCGAGGATGTGCTTGCGCGAGAGCCCTGCGCCGTTCGGGCCGGGCATCGTCCGGCCGTTCACCTTCGTCGCGAGGACGTACTCCTCCCGCGTCGGGAACAGCTTCCGCAGGAGCCGCCCGGTGATCACCTCGCTCTGGCCACCGTTGTAGACGTCGGCGGTGTCGAAGAAGAAGATCCCGCCTTCGACTGCGCGCCGGACGATCGTCTCCGCGGCCGATTCGTCGAGTGCCCACTCGCGGCTCTCGTGCGGGCCGAAGCTCATCATCCCGAGGCACACCCGCGAGACCCTGAGACCCGTGTTCCCGAGGCGCACGACGTCCATGAGGGCACGCTACCGTCGCCGACCCCGCCGCCGACGGCCCACCCGGTTCTTTCCACAGGCGCCGAGTGCCTGTGGGACCTGTGGACGCCCCGACCGCATTTGGCGCACGTTGCGTGGAGTTCTTGCGGATCCCTGTGGACGGATCGCGCACACCGGGCCCGGATGTGAGATGAACGCGTCTCTCCCCCGACGGCCCGGACCGCGCGGACTTGGCTCCGCCGCAGAGCCAGACGTTTCGTGCCCAGGGGGCGGCCTTCCCCCCTGCCGCCCCCTCCTCCGGGCCCTGAGAACTGGAGTTTCTCAGCGGCAGCCGGTTGCGACCGGTGGTCCGGCGTGCGAGACGAAGTCTGCGACGGCGTCACGGATCGAGTCGTTCGCGGTGGTGCCCTGGAGGAGATCCCAGCCGTGCTCCGAGCCCTCCACGAGGACGGAGCGCTTGGAGGTCGAGGACACGCGCTCCAGCAGCTGCGCGACCTGCGTCTGGTCGACCAAGGGATCGTCCTTGCTGCCGACCACGAGGACCGGTGCCGCGATCGCAGGCTCGAACGGAACGCTGTAGAGCGGCGGCACACCGCGCCCGTACGTGCGGAGATCGGTCTCTCCCGAAGCGCTCACGATGCCGGAGACCGAGAAGCAATCTCGGCCTGCGGCGAGCAGGGTCGCGGCGCCCCCGAGCGACGCGCCCATCGCAACGATGCGCTCGGCGCCGAGCTCACGCGCCTTCTGCACCGCGGCTACGACGTCGAGGTCGAGGCGAGTGCCCCTCGGGCGCTGGTCGAAGGCGAGAACGCGTGTTCCGCCGCGGGCCAATTCCGCGGCGTACGGAAACCACCCGCAGAGCGAGTCGGGATACTCGTGGGCGAGCACCACGGTTGTCTCCCCGTGTCCGAGGACGACACCGTGGAGCTGGGCGCCGTCCCCCGCGGTGAACGCCACGGCGCTCGCGGCCGGGGCTGCCGCTGCGACGGAGGGCCCACACTCGGAGGCCAGCGAGGGCGGGTGCCGTCGGGGGCTACCGGGGAGCACGAAGTCGAGCACCGCCGCGCCGACCGTCGCCACGGACACGTCGCGGACGAGGTCGACGCCGTGGGCAGCGCCGGGGACGGTGACCAGGTGCGCGGGTGCGCGGGAGGCGGCATGGGCGAGTGTCGGCGTGTCTTCCGCCGAGTACGGGTCGTGCGCGGACACGACGAACAGCGTCGGAACCCGCAGCCTGTGGGCCGCCGGAAGGACGTCGGCGCCCTGGAGGGAGCGTTCGGGCGAGAGTGCGACCAGGGCCATTGCGAGCCTCGGCCGTGCGGCCTCGGCGAGGATCGCCGCCTTTGCGCCCTTGGATGCTCCCACGAGCACGATTCGCGTCGCACCGAGCCGTCTGAGCTCGCCGGCGGCTGCTGCCACCTCCCTTTGGGGCGCTCCCGAGCCATAGTCGAACGCCAACACGCGGAGCCCCTGCGCTGCCGTCGCGCGCGCGAAGGGGAGCCAGCCGCAGAGATCCTCGTCGCTCTGATTCGCGAAGACGACACCCGCGCGGCCGTGGCCGAGCGCGACTCCCGCGAGGCGCCCACCGCTCCCGAAGTGGACGAGCTTCGCGGTCGCTGAGCCGTGGACGCAACCGTCGAGCGTGGGACGGTTGGCGGCCACGGCAGCGCCCGCGACGAGCAGCACCGCGGCGACGAGCGACGCGAGCGCCGCACCGATCCGTCCCCATCGACAGCCGCACCGGAGTCTTCCACGCACGAGAGAGAACATCGTAGGTCGAACGAACGACGTGCCGCGTCACATCGCGAACGGTCGCCCGAGTGCTGAGAATCGCCGGGCTAGACGAGGCGGATCGGCAGCGTCGCGAGGTAGACGAACGTCCCGACGAACAGCACGCAGCCGAACACGAGCACGGCCGTGCGCTGGCCGGACGACTCGAGCTTCGTGCTGAGGCCAGCGAAGAAGAGCGCGGACGCAAACAGGACGACGGCGAGCATGTAGTCGTTGGCGCGCTCGTTCGCGTCCTTCGCCTTGTTCGAGTCGACCGCGGCCGCGGCCTCGAGCCGGTCGGCCTCGGTGTTCGCGGCGAGCCGGTACTGGGGCATCGCGAACGGCGTCTCCGGCGCGTTCGGGTTCGTCAGCGGCTCCGTCGCGAGCCAGGCGGCGAAGGCCGGTTTGAATTCGTCGCGGAAGCGCTGCCGGTAGAAGTCCGCGAGCCCGGTGTTGCCGCGCTCATGTGCGTCGACCCACTGGACGAACGTGGCGACGTCGATCTGCACTTGCCGGTTGGCGACCGCCGACGTGCGGTTGACCGCGATGCGGTTCGCCGTCGCACGGCTGTAGCCCTGGGACTGCTCGCCGGTCCACTCGCGCGACTGGTAGGCCGACCAGGCGGTGCCGAGGGTCGCGAAGGCGAGGAGGAGGGTCGCGACGAGCTCGAGTCGTCGGTGCGACCGGCGCGGTTCGGGCGCGGCGTCGGGCATCGGCGACAGCATGCCTCCCTGGCCAGGACGACAACGGCATGTGCGACGATCGCCCGGTGACTGCGCAGCCCGACGCCGCGACGGCGGCGCCACCGGCGCTCGGGGCCGCTGCGAGGCTCGGGGAGTCCCGGTGGCCGCCCGCGCTGGCCCTCCTCGCGTTCATGGCGATCAACGTCGCGTTGCGCGTCTGGCTCCCGAACGAGGGCGCGATCCGCGCGCCGTGGGCGGTTCCGGCCGTGGAGGGGGTCTTGCTCGTCCTCCTTCTCGCCGGCCCTGCCACCGGCGCACGCGAACGACGGTGGCTGCGACCGGTCGCGGTCACGTTCGTCGTCGTGCTGGTCCTCGCGGCGCTCTGGGCGACGGCGGTGCTGATCCGAGACCTGATCGACGGCAGCGGTGTCACGCAGTCTCCGAGCGAGCTGCTCGCCTCGGGCGGCGTGGTGTGGCTCGGCAACAACATCGCCTTCGCGATGCTCTACTGGCTGATGGACGGTGGAGGGCCGGCGCGGCGCGTGCAGCGGCCGGAGCCCGTCGACTTCGCCTTCACGCAGCACATGAGCCCGGAGCTGGCGCCCCCGCACTGGCGGCCCGTCTTCCTCGACTACCTTCACCTCGGCTTCACGAACGCGACCGCCTTCAGCCCCACGGACGTGATGCCGCTGACGCTGAGGGCGAAGTACACGATGCTCGTCCAGTCGAGCGTCGCGCTCGCGCTCTTCGGGTTGATCGTCGCGCGCGCCGTCAACGCCTTCACCTAGGGGCTACGCGGTCGCCGCGTCGGTGGCCGGCGCGCCCGGGCGGTCCTCGGCCGAGGAGCCTTCGCGCGCGAGCGAGATGAGCACGGCGCCGACGAGCGCGACGCCGAGCCCGATGCAGGCGACGAGGACGTGCCAGGCCGGTCGGCTCAAGCGCTCGTCGAAGAGGATGATTCCGAGCGCGATCCCGACGATCGGGTTCGCGACGGAGACGGTCGCGACCGACGGAGCGAGCTTGCCCGTCCCGAGCGAGATCTGCTGCAGCACGAACCCGAGGACGCCCGCGATCGCGAGCGCGTACGGCTCCCAGTGGGTGAAGAGCTCCCCGACGCTCGCATGGAGGTAGTCGAGCGTGGGCTTCGTCAGCGCGGCGGAGAGCCCGAAGAGGATCCCCGCGACGGTCCCGTAGACGCCCGCTCTCACGCTCAGCCCGCCGCGGCCGCCGAACATCAGCAGCACGACGCACAGGGCGACGAGGATCGCGATCGCGATCGCCCACTCGCTGCCCGGTGCGTTCTCCTTCCCGCCCGCGGGGTCTCCGTACATCGCAAAGAGCGCCAGGCCGACGACGATCACCGCTGCGCCGATCACCTCGGTCCGGCCGACGCGCTGGCTCGTGAGCACGTAGCCGAGCGGGAGCGCGAACACCACCGTCATCACGAGGAGCGGCTGGATGATCGCGAGCCTGCCCCGGTCGAGCGCCGCCGCCTGCAACACGTAGCCGACAAGCAGCGCGATCGTCCCGAGGAGCCACATCGTCTGGCCGACGAGTCGCATGAGCGACTCCGGGCTGCGCAGCGACAGCTCCGGGAGGTTCAGCGCCCCCTTTTGCTGCAGGGCTGCGGCGAGGGCGAA
>DASSVY010000021.1:0-6231 GCA_035705535.1 Gaiella sp.
GCCGAAGCAGCCGCACCGCCGCCGGAGCGTCGCCGCGCGCAGACGCCCTGCGGCCGGCGTTGCTGAGGTACCCACCCGCCCGCTCGGCCAGCGCGCCTCCCTCCTCGGCCGAGGCGCCGAGCTCGCGGCGGTAGCCGTACGCCTGCTCCAGGTGGTAGCCGACGATCTCGTCGAACTCGAGGAGATCGCGGCCGTGGCTCTCGAGCCATTCGGCGAATCGCTCGTGCAGCTCGGCGCGGACCGCCTTCGGCAACGCGTCGTAGGCCGCGTCGCGAATCAGCATGTGGCGAAAGCGGAACGCATCGTCTCCTGAGAACACCGGCTTGTCCGGACGCACGAG
Organism: Gaiella sp.; assembly: GCA_035705535.1. Classification (GTDB taxonomy): domain Bacteria; phylum Actinomycetota; class Thermoleophilia; order Gaiellales; family Gaiellaceae; genus Gaiella. The sequence goes on from DASSVY010000021.1 coordinate 341, forward strand.
CTCCTTGCGCACGAGCGACGTCAGCCGCGTGACGACGCCCGTGTCGTCGGGAGCGAGCGCTTCGACCGCGCGCCGGTGGAACACGCGGCCTTCGACGGACCCCCGCTCGAGCACGGCTCGCTCGGACGGATCGAGCTGATCGAGCCGCGCGGCCAGGAGCGCCTGGATCGTCGGCGGCACCGTCACGTCCCCGTTGCCGGACTCCTTGACCAGCGCGACCATCTGCTCGACGAACAGCGGGTTGCCTTCGGCCGCATCGCGGATGCGGTCGGCCAGGGTTGCGTCGACGTGGCCGAGGCTCTCGATCAGCGCGTCGGCGTCCTCCGGACGAAGCGGCTCGAGGAGCACCGTCGTCGCGTTGACCTTGCCTCCCGCCCAGCCGGGACGACGGTCGAGGAGCTCCGGCCTGGCCGAGCAGAGCACCAGGATCGGGGCGTCACGCGACAGGTCGGCGATGTGCTCGACGAGGTCGAGGAACGTCTCCTCGCCCCAGTGGATGTCGTCGAAGACGCAGACCACCGGACGTTCGGCCGCGACAGACTCGAGCAGCTTGCGGAACGCGTACGCGATCTCCTCTCGCGACGTCGCCACGTCCTCGTCGCGCAGCAGCGCGGCGATCGCCTCCGTGCCGGCGCCGTCGAACGCGGCCGCCGGCAGCTGCTTCGCGACCTCGACGACGGGCCAGTAGGTGATTCCCTCCCCATAGGGAACACAGCGCCCCCGCAGGATCAGGGCATCCTCGCACGACCCGAGGAACTCGAGCAGCAGACGCGACTTGCCGATGCCGGCAGGGCCCAGGACCGTGAAGAGCTGACACGAACGGTCGCGCACCGCCTGCCCGAACGCGTCGCGCAGCCGGCCGAGCTCGGTCTCGCGTCCGACCATCGGCGTGTCGAGCCTCCGCGCGAACGCCTCGTCGCCGCGGACGGAGATCAGGCGATGCGCGATGACGGGCTCGGACTTGCCCTTCAGGGCGAGCGGCGCCACCGCCTCGACCTCGACCGCGTCGCGCGTCAGCCGGAACGTCGCATCGCCGATCAGGACCTCTCCGGGGGCGGCGGCCTGCTCCAATCGCGCGGCGAGGTTGACCGCGTCGCCGGTCGCGAGCCGCTCCATCGTGCCGGTGACGACCTCGCCGGTCGTGACGCCGATCCGGCCCTCGCAGCCGAGCGCGGGGAACGCGTCACGCATCTCCACCGCGGCTCGGACGGCCCGCAGCGCGTCGTCCTCGTGGACGACCGGCACGCCGAAGACGGCCATCACTGCATCGCCGATGAACTTCTCGACCGAGCCGCCGTGGCGCTCGACGATCGCCTTCATCTGCTCGAAGTAGCGGGCGAGGAGCGTCCGCAGCGCCTCGGGGTCGAGCTGCTCGCCGAGCTCGGTCGAGCCCGTGACGTCGCAGAACAGCACCGACACGACCTTTCGCTGCTCGCGCGACGGCGGGGCCTTCGCCGTCAGCGTGGCGCCGCAGTACGGGCAGAAGGCAAAGTCGCCCTCCAGCTCGCGTCCGCACGTCGGGCAGGAGGACACGCGAGGAGTCTAGGCCGCGCTGTTCGGATCACAAGCGATCGCCCCGGAGACGTCCAACAGCCAGTATCAGTGAGACGTCGACCCGAGGGAGGTGCGTTCGCATGGCTGCAAAGAGATCGACCGAGAAGGGTAAGCGGGCCCCTGCGAAGAGCGAGGGATTCACCGCGGATGAGAAGGCCGCGATGCGTGAGCGCGCCAAGGAGCTCAAGGCGGAGGCGCGCCGCGGGAAGGACAGGGCGGCGGGGGAGAGCGACCTGCTCGCAAAGATCGCGGAGATGCCCAAGGGCGACCGCGACATGGCCACACGACTCCACGCGATCGTCACGAAGACGGCGCCCGACCTCATGCCGAAGACGTGGTACGGGATGCCCGCCTACGCGACGGACGGCAAGATCGTCTGCTTCTTCCAGAGCGCGGCCAAGTTCGGGTCGCGGTACGCGACGTTCGGCTTCAACGACACGGCGAAGCTCGACGACGGCGCGATGTGGCCGACCTCGTTCGCGCTGAAGAAGCTGACCACCGCCGACGAGAAGAAGATCGCCGCTCTCGTGAAGAAGGCGGTCGGCTGAGGGCGGCAGAGGGCGTGCCGCGCTGCGTGCTCCACCGGGACGCCGAAGGGACGTCGGGATGGACAAGTTCGGAAAGCCCGTGAGAAGCTCCGCTCACAACGCAGGACGAGGAGTTGAAGGTGGACGGAGCGCATCGGGCGGCTACGCCACGGCTCGAGTTGCGGCTCCTCGGCCCCTTGGAGGCACGCAAGGACGGTCGGGGAGTCGCGCTCGGCGGCAAGAAGCTGCGTGCGTTGCTGGCCGTGCTCGCGCTCGAGTCAGGACGCGTCGTCTCCGTCGACCGGCTCGTCGAGTGCCTCTGGCCGGGAGATCCGCCGGAAACAGCCGCACACGCGGTGCAGGTCTACATCTCCCAGCTCCGCAAGGCTCTGGGCTCGGAGACCGTCGTCACGCGCGCGCCCGGCTACGTGCTCGAGGTGGATCGAGAGCAGATCGACGTCCATCGCTTCGCGCGGCTGGCCGACGACGGTCGCGCGGTGCTCGAAGGTGGCGATCCGGCGACCGCCGAGGCTGCCTTGCGCGAGGCCCTCGCCCTCTGGCGCGGGCCGGCGCTCACCGATTTCGCCTACGAGCCGTTCGCCCAGACCGATATCGCCCGACTCGAGGAGCTACGGATCGCCACGGTCGAGGAGCGCGTGGATGCAGACCTCGCGCTCGGTCGCGACGCCGAGCTGGTGCCTCAGCTCGAAGGCCTCGTCGCGGCGCAGCCGCTGCGGGAACGGCCTCGCGCTCAGCTCATGCTCGCGCTCTACCGCTCGGGTCGTCAGGCCGATGCGCTCGCCGCGTATCGCGCGGCGCACGCCACGCTCGCCCGCGAGCTCGGGCTCGAGCCCGGTCCCGAGCTCAAAGAGCTCGAGGCCGCGATCCTCCGGCAGGACGCCTCTCTGCTCCCGGCCCAGGCTGCACCCGTCAAACCGGCGATGCAGTTCCGCCGACTCGTCACGATCCTCTTCGTCGACGTCGTGGAGTCGATGGCCCTCGCGGAGGCGCTCGACGCCGAGGCGCTCGGGATCGTGCTGCGGCGCTACTTCGAGACGGTCGCTGCGGTGCTCTCCCGCCACGGAGGGACCGTCGAGAAGTACGCCGGTGATGCGGTCATGGCTGCCTTCGGAATCCCCGTCTCGCACGAGGACGATGCGCTACGCGCGGCCCGCGCGGCACTGGACATCCACGCGGCGATCGCCGCGTTGACCGAGCAGCTCCGTCGCGAGCACGGCCTGGGCATCGAGGTCCGGATCGGCCTCGAGACCGGCGAGGTCGTCGCCACGCCGACCGAGGCCCGCCAGCGGCTGGTCACGGGCGAGGCCGTCGGCATCGCCGCGAGGCTCGAGCAGGGAGCGGCGACCGGCGAGATCGTGGTCGGCGAGCTCGCGGCCCGGCTGATCGACCATGCCGCCGAGCTCGAGCCTCTGGGCGAGCTCCGCATCAAGGGCAGGCGGGAGCCCGTGCGCGCCTACCGCCTCGTCGAGCTCACGCCGGTCGCGGCGGCGTTCGAGCGCAGGCTGGACGCGCCGCTCGTCGGCCGGAAGCGCGAGCTCGCGGGACTCCGCACGGCGCTGAAGCGCGCGCTGGAAGAGGGGTCACCGCGCATCGCCTGCGTCGTCGGACCTCCCGGGGTCGGGAAGTCGCGGCTCGCTGCCGAGTTCGTCCGCCGCGCCAAGTCCGTCACAGCGCTTTGGGGCCGCTGCCTCTCGTACGGCGACGGCATCACCTACTGGCCGCTGCGGGAGGTCCTTCGGGATGCGCCGTCGACCGAAGAGCGCGCTGCGGTCGTCGCTGCCCTCGAGGCCGAGACGCCACCGCCCGCCCCCGAGATCGCGTGGCTCTTCCGGAGGCTTTGCGAGGCCCTCGCGCGGGTGCAGCCGCTATTGCTCGTCTTCGACGACCTCCACTGGGCCGAGCCGACCTTCCTCGAGCTGGTCGAGCACCTCGCCGACAAGGGCGAGGGGCCGATCGTCCTCGTCTGCGTCGCGAGGGAAGAGCTGACCGAGGAGCGCCCGACCTTCCTCGCGGGGCGGAGAAACGTCGACTTCGCCGAGCTCGGGAACCTGTCCGATGCCGAGACCCGCGCGCTCGTGGACGGCCTCGGCGGCGCCATCCTCGGGCCCGACCAGCGCGACCGGGTCGTCGAGGCGGCGGAGGGAAACCCGTTCTTCCTCGAGCAGCTGCTCGCGCTCGAGCTCGAGGGCGGCCTAGCCAAACGCCCCCTACCGGAGACGATTCAGGCGTTGCTCGCCGCACGCCTCGACCGGCTCGGCCCCGGGGAGCGCGCGGTGCTCGAGCGCGGGGCGGTCGTGGGAAAGGAGTTCGCCGCGGCCGACGTCGTCGCTTTGCTCGATCCCGAGGCCGCACCGACGGCAGCGCTACACCTGCAGACACTGTCCGACCGCGGCTTCGTGCGACCGCGCGGCTACGACGAGTTCGGGTTCCGGCACATCCTCGTCCAGGAGGCTGTGTATCGGGCTGCGCCGAAGCGGCTCCGTGCCGAGTTGCACGAGCGCTTCGCGGACCGACTGGACGAGACGTCGCGCGAGCTACCCGAGCGCGACGAGTTCGTCGGCTACCACCTCGAACGGGCGTATCACTTCAGGACGGAGCTCGGCGAGTCCGATCGGCGAGTCGGGAGGTTGGCCGAGGATGGCGGTCGACTCCTCGGGAACAGTGGCGTACGGGCCCTCAAGCGTGGCGACATCCACGCGGCCGTGAGTCTCCTCGGACGCGCGACGAGCCTCCTCCCGGCCGATCAGGAGCAGCGTCGGGACCTCGCGTGCGAGTACGCAGTCGCGCTCGAGGCATCGCAGGAATCGGCGCGCGCCGTGGAGGTCCTCACCGATCTGATCCGTGCTTCAGCGAGCGATGCTCGCGCGATGGCGCGCGCCCGCATCGAGCTCGCGAACATGGAGGTTCGTCGAGGCGATGGCACGGCCGACGCGCTGCTGGACGCGGTCGACAGAGGAATCCCGATCTTCGAGCACGTTGCCGACCATCGATCGCTCGGGCGCGCATGGCTGCTCTCCGGCTGGATTCGAGGGGGTTACAGCGGCGACCACCGCGCGTGGGCCGACGCCGCGACGCAGGCGGTCGAGCAGTACCGGGCGGCCGGTTGGCCGACCGCGACCTGCCTTGGACAGATCGGAGCGGCGCTCTACTGGGGCCCCGCGCCGGTCGATCGAGCCGTCGGTCGGATCCGCGCCCACCTGGACGGACCTGAGCCCGATCGCGCCGGAACTGCGTACTTGCGGTCGTTCCTCGGCGGCTTGGTCGCCCAAACCGGACGCTTCGACGAAGGCCGTGCGCTCGTCGCTTCAGCCAGAGCAGTCCTCGACGATCTAGGTCTTCGGGCGGCAGCGCTGACCTCGTGCGTCGGGTTGCTCGCCGACATCGAGCTCCTCGCCGGAGACAACCGCGCGGCGGAGCTCCTGCTGCGCGACCTCTGCGAAGAGCTCGGTCGCGCACAGAGTCACGACGAGCTTGCGAGTAGCGCGAGCGATCTCGCAGAGGCTTTGCTCGGCCGAGGGCTGGATGCCGAGTCCGAGGAGTGGACGATCGTCGCCGAACGCAACGCGGCGGAAGACGATGTCCATGCGCAGATGATGTGGCGCTCGGTTCGAGCAAAGGTCCTGGCTCGTCGCGGGGACGTCGCGCAGGCAGTGCCACTCGCGGAAGCGGCCGCGATGCTGGCTGGCTCGACGGACTGGTTGAACGGTCGGGCGAGAGTCGAACGCGACCTTGGCGATGTATTGCAGCTGGCGGGTCGAGCTTCCGAGGCAGCCCTTTCGTACGCCAGAG
>DASSVY010000022.1:0-3825 GCA_035705535.1 Gaiella sp.
GTACAAGCGCGCCGCAGTCCGGCGCGCCGAGGACCGCATCGCGATCCGGCTCCCGGAGCGGCGCACACAACCGCAGACCGTCGTCGCGCATCTCGGGCCGACGAACTCGGGCAAGACCCACGACGCGCTCGAGTTCCTCGCCGAGACTGGGCGCGGCGTGTACGCGGGGCCGCTCCGCATGCTCGCCCAGGAGGCCCATCGGCGCCTCGGCGCGAGGCTAGGCGAGGAACGGGTCGGCCTGATCACCGGCGAGGAGCGGATCAACGAGCAGGCACCGATCCTCTGCTGCACGGTCGAGATGGCCCCCGGCTCGGGAGAGGTGCTCGTCCTGGACGAGGTGCAGTGGGCCGACGACGAGGAGCGGGGCGCCGCGTGGACGCAGCTGCTGCTCGCAGGCGAGTACCGCCACGTCCGTCTCCTCGGGGCGCTCGACGCGCTGCCGCTCGTCCGGCGCGCGTTCCCGGCCGCCGAGCTCCGCGTCCACGAGCGGAAGCTGCCGCTGGAGTTCGTCGGGGCCCGTCAGCTCCGCGCGCTCACACCCGGGACCGTGCTGGTCGCGTTCAGCCGCAAGGCGGTGCTCGCGCTCGCCGGCGAGGTGAACCGCCTTCGGCCGGACAGGGTGGCGGTGCTCTACGGCGCGATGCCGCTGGCGTCGCGGCGCGAGGAGATCGACCGGTTCCTCACGGGGGGCGCCGACGTCTGCGTCGCGACCGACGTCCTCGGGCACGGCGTCAATCTGCCGTGCGAGACGCTCCTCTTCGCCGAGACGACGAAATTCGACGGCGAGCAGCGCCGGCCGCTCGAGCCATGGGAGCTGGCCCAGATCGCAGGTCGCGCCGGACGATTCGGCCTTGTCGAGCGCGGGCACGTGGGAGTGCTCGTCGGCGTCTCCTGGGCGAGCGCCGATCCAGCACTCGTCGAGTCGGCGCTCGAGCCGCACGTCGAGCTGCCCGAAGGGCACCGGGGGTACCGCATCGTCGACGAGGCGCGGATCGGTCCGCGCCTGGGTGACCTCGGGGTCGAGGATGCCCGCGACCTCGACGCCGCGCTCGGCGCGTGGCACCGCGTCGCGACGCGCGAGTGGGCCCATGAGAGTTGGCTCGCGGTCGAGTCGCTGCAGCCGATCCGTGGCCGGCTCGCCGTCGTCGAGCGGCATCTGCGTGGCCGCGGCCGGCGTCTCGACCTGCAGGACATGTGGACGCTCGTCAACGCGCCGATCGACCCGGACGGGGCCGAGCTCCTCGGGCTGCTCGCGCTCGCCGTCGCAGGCGACCGCTCGCAGCGGTCGCTGCTCCAGTTCCTGCTCGACACGTCGCGGCTACGCGACGCGACGCTCGAGGAGGCGGAGGATGCGGGTCGTGTCGCGGCGATCCTTCGCTGGTTCGCGCTCCAGTACCCCGGCGTCGGCGGCGTGACGATCGAGCGCGCAGCCGAGCTGGAGCGCGTTGCCGCGGAACGCGTCGTCCGGCGCCTCGCGGTCGAGGTCAGGGACGGGAAGGTCGGCCGCTGCCGGTCGTGCGGACGGAGCTGTCCGCCGTGGTACCCGCTCTGCGACCGCTGCGCGCGCTCCGGGCGCCGCTAGCCTGCTTCGCGGAACCGGAGGACGACGGCGACCGTCAGCACGTTCGTCGACAGCGCGACGACGTTCGAGACGATGAGCGGGACGTTTCCGAGCGCGACGCCGTACGAGAGCCAGAGCACGAACCCGACGAGCAGCACGCCGAGGTACGCGAGCGAGACGTCCGCGGACGAGCGGCGGACGGTGACGCGCCGGAGCTGGAGGAGCGGGGACAGGCCCATTGCGATCCCGCACGAGGCGGCCGCGACGGCGAGCAGCGTGGTGGTGTTCAAGGAAGCCTCCTGAGACGACGGAACGGCGGTCGGGCGCCGGTCAGTCGCGGAGGTCGCCGCGCTCGAGATCCTCGCCGTAGAGCGGTCGCAGGGCGTCGGTCGCGCGCATGCGGGCAACCGTACCCGGTCCTTCGAGGGAAGCTGATATAGACCAGCCATGGACGCCGAGCAGCTCCGGGGGCTCCGACCCCTCGACGGGGTCAGCGAGGAGGGGCTCGCACGCGTCGCCGCGTGTGCGGCCGAGGTCACGCGCGAGGCCGGGCAGGTCCTCGCGCTTCCCGACGATCCGGGCTCCGGCATGTACGTGATCCGGGAGGGCACCGTCGCGGTCGAGCTCCGCACGGGGACGATCGAGCTGGGCCCGGGCGACTTCTTCGGCGAGCTCGCCCTGCTCGTCGAGGACGGGACGCGCGTGGCTCGCGTACGGGCGACGAGCGAGCTGCACTGCGTCTCGATCCCGCGCGAGGACTTCCTCGAGCTCGTCGAGACCGAGCCGGCCTTCGCGCTCCACCTCCTGCGGGAGCTCGCACGGCGGCTCGTCGAGGCCCGCGCCACCGCCTGAGCGGCGCGAATCCGTCCTTACACTCCCGTCGTGTCGAAACCGGGCTCGAACCTCATCGCGGAGAACCGCCGCGCGCGTCACGACTACCACCTCCTCGAGCGCGTCGAGGCGGGCCTGCAGCTGACCGGGACGGAGGTCAAGTCGCTGCGCGCGGGCGAGGTGCAGCTCGGCCAGGCGTACGCGGAGATCCGCGACGGCGAGGCGTGGCTCGTGGGTGCGTCGATCGCCGAGTACGCGCAGGGAAACGTCCAGAACCACCGGCCGGAGCGTGACCGGAAGCTGCTGCTCCACCGGCGCGAGATCGACGCGCTCGCGGGTCAAGTGCGCGAGAAGGGCCTGACGCTCGTTCCGACGCGCCTCTACTTCAAGGACGGCCGCGTGAAGATCGAGCTCGCGGTTGCGCGCGGGAAGGAGCGGATCGACAAGCGGCGCGACCTCGCCGAGCGCGACGCGCGGCGTCAGATCGAGCGCGAGCTCAAAAGCCGGCGCTGACGCTCAGGCGACTGGGCCGCGGACGGTGACCGAGCCCGGCTCGACGACGTAGCCGTAGCGCTCGTTGAGCCTGCGGATCGGCTCGTTGCGCTCCTCGTTCTGGGTCTCGAGTCGCTCGAATCCGTTGTCGAGCGCCCAGGCGATCTCGGCGGCCTTGAGGGCGCGGGCGATCCCGCGCCCGCGCCACTCGCGCCTGACGCCGGTCATGTCGTGCATCGCGACCGTCGGTCGGGCACGAGAGAGGGAGAGCTTCGCGTAGGCGACGACTTCGCCGTCCGAGAGCGCGACGAACGTCGCCTCCGGCCGGTCGCCGGCGCCCTGCATGTCCATCGCGAGCCACTCCTCGAACGAGGCAAGCTTGGCGTCCTCCTCGCCGGGGACGTCGGGATATGCCTCCCGCGCCACTGCGTACATCCCCGCCTCGACGCCCGGGCGCTCGGCCCAGGAGGCGATCTCGATTCCGTCCGGTGCGTCGACCGTGGGTCTCGCGGTGCGCGTCAGGTCGAGCGCCAGCAGCGAGTTGCGCCCGATCTCCGCGAACCCCCGGCGCGCAGCCCAGGCGAGCGACACGTCGTCGGTCTCCTTGACGGGGCCCATCAGGTCGGTGTAGCCGAGCTCGCGCGCCCAGCTGGACAACGAGTCCAGGAGCGCGGAGCCGACACCCGAGCCGCGTGCCTCGCGCAGGACGGCGACCTCGCCCCGCGCGACACCCTCGGGTGAATGCCAGCCGCCGATGCCTATCGCTGCGCCAAGGTCGTCCTTGCCCTCGGATGCGAGCAGCCAGACGGTCTCGCGGGCCTGCCGCTTCCAGTCCAGATAGCCCTCGGCCGTGTCGGCCTCGTTCGTCGCGGCCTTGACCACCGCGACCCAGCGGGCGAGCTCGTCCTCGTTGATCTCCGTGACCTCCGGCACGCCGGCAG
>DASSVY010000023.1:0-7596 GCA_035705535.1 Gaiella sp.
CGGGGACGTGCATGCATCCGAGGAGCGGCGCGACCACCTCGCCGGCGCATTCGGCGCTCTCGGCGACGACTCCGACGTCGTGCTCCTCGCCGGAGACCTCACGACGCACGGCCTGGTCGAGGAGGCGGCTGCGCTCGCCGACGCGTGCCGCGAGCTCCGTCAGCCGGTGCTCGCCGTGCTCGGAAACCACGACCACCACAGCGGGCGGGCCGACGAGGTCGCGGCCACGCTGGTCGAGGTCGGCGTCATCGTGCTCGACGGCGATCACGTCGTGCTCGAGGTGGGCGACACGCAGGTGGGGATCGTCGGGACGAAGGGCTTCGTCGGTGGGTTCCCGGGGGCGGAGATCGCCGACTTCGGCGAGCGGCTCCTCCGGGAGGTGTACGCCGAGACGACGCGACAGGTCGACGCGCTCGAGTCGGGGCTCGAGGCAATCGCCGGCTGCGAGTGTCGGCTGGTGCTCCTCCACTACGCGCCGATCTCGGACACCCTCGTGGGTGAGCCGGAGGGGATCTGGGCCTTCCTCGGCTCGGGCCGCCTGGCGGCCCCGATCGGCGCGCACCGGCCGGACGTCGTGTTCCATGGGCACGCGCACCACGGCCGGCCGCGCGGCTCGATCGGGTCGGTGCCGGTCTACAACGTCGCGCGACACGTCATCGAGCGGGACTTCGCAGTCGTTCGGATCTGAGAGCTCGTTTCAGAATGAAGCCTTGTGCCGCCGTGTCGCGCTGGGCGGCACGCTGCGGCAACGAAGCGTCATTCCGAAACGGGTTCTAGGAGCCCCTCGGGATGAAGCTGATCTGGCCCGACGGCTCGACGATCGCCCACTCGACGTCCTCGAGGGAGGCGATCTGCTGGATGCGCGCGGCCGACGCGACCTCGTCCAGCGTCAGGCGCTCGGCCGTCAGGTTCCGCTCGATCGCCTTGCCGTGCTGGAGGATCACGATCGGCGCCGACTCGAGCACCTTTCGCGCCGTCCTCGAGCGAAAGCTCAGCCACGAGGTGACGACGACGAGCAGGCCGAACGTCCCGACGGCGAGCAACGTGCCGGTCAGGGACATGTCGCTCTGAGTCACGCCTTGCTGGACGAGGTCGCCGATCACGACGAGGAGGATCACGTCGAACGGCTCGAGCGTCGAGAGCTCACGGCGCCCCATCACCCGGAGGAGGACGAAGACGAAGACGAAGGCGCCCGCCGAACGAAGCACGATGTCCATCGCTCACCTCACGGGAAGACGGTCAGGGACCGCTCGACGGACGCGATCCGACGCGGGCCGTCGCGCAGGACGACGTCCTGGCTACGTCGGCCCACGGTGGTCGGGTTCACCTGGAACGGGATGTACACCGTCAGCTCGCGCCCCGGTGCGAGCGGTGGGTACTCGAGCACGATGCCCGCTCCCTCGCTGGTCGTCCTCACGGGCTCCGGGAGGATCTGGTTGAAGGACATGTCCTCGACCCAGCCAGAGTCGAGGACGAGCGAGGGCCGCCGAATCGACCGGTGGGCGGCGACCTCGAATCGTGCCTGGAACATCAGTCCGCCACGGAGCGCCTCGGGCGCCTGAACGCGTAACGTCGCCGTCGGCGTGACCGCAAGGTCCGATGCTGGACGCTGGCCGAAGACGTCTGCGAGAGCCGCCGCGGCCAACGCGACGAGTGCCGCGAAGAACACCCATCGGGCGATCCGCTCCGCAGGGTGACCGTGATCCCGGTGCTCATCGAGCGAGATGTGGTCGGGTGTCCGCGAAGCCGCGCTCATTCGAGATGGCGTTCCCGTGCGGCGTTCGTTGCAAACGGCGCGTTTGCCCGCGTGTCATGCAGGGCACGCGCACGAGGTGGGTCGCGCAGTCCGACTGGAGAACGCACGGCGCGATGCCGTCGGCTGTCGACGCTGCGCGCTGTGGCGAGACGCGACACAGGACGGTCTTCGGCGAGGGCACGGTCCGCGCACGGGCGATGCTCGTGGGCGAGCAGCCCGGGGACGCGGAGGACGGCGCGCGGCGACGACGCAGGGCCTCTGCGCGACGTTGAGCGTTTTCGGAACCGGGGCTGCGGGTACCCGCGACGCAGAGTCAACCGTCGCAAGGGAAGGAGCGATCATGCCGCCACGCGGGGTGAAGAAGGGCACGAAGCGCGCCCGCCAGTACGAGCACATCAAGGACTCGCTCCTCGACGAGGGTCGGTCGGAGGACACCGCCGAGGAGATCGCCGCGCGCACCGTCAACAAGGAGCGCGCGCGCCACGGAGAGGCCCAGACGTCGTCGCGGCTCTCGCGCGAGGACATCTCCTCCGGGCGGCGCGGCGGCCTGCGCTCGCACCGCAAGGCGCCGCGCGGCCGGACGCGCGACCAGCTCTACGAGGAGGCGAAGGACAAGAACGTCAAGGGCCGGTCGACGATGACCAAGGCCCAGCTGGCCCGTGCCGTCGGCCGGGGCTAGGCGGGGCTAGGCGGGGCTAGGCGGCGCAGATCAAGACGCCGTTCCCGGACGGGTCGGCGGCGGTGAAGCCGGCTCCATCGTCGAGTGCGGACGCCTCGAGTCGCTCGCGTACTGCCGAGACCGACGCCTCGTCGGGAACGACTACCTGGAAGCGGTCGAGACCCCGCGCGCCGGCCGGTGGCGGCGGCACGCCGACACCCGCCCACGTGTTCAGCCCGACGTGGTGGTGGTAGCCGCCGGCCGAGACGAACAAGGCCCCGGGATAGCTGCTGACCGTGACGTCGAACCCGACGCCGTCGACCCAGAACGCCGACGCGCCACCGAGATCGGCGACCTGGAGGTGCACATGCCCGAGCATGGTCCCGTCCGGCATCGACGGCGCCTCGTCGTCGGCGCCGGGCTCGGCGAGCAGCCCTTCGAGGTCGAGGGGAAGCGTCGCCATCGCGATCTCCTCGCCCTGCTGCGTCCACTCCGCGCGGGGTCGGTCGCGATACAGCTCGATCCCGTTGCCCTCGGGGTCCGAGAGGTAGAGCGCCTCGCTGACGAGATGATCGGAGGCGCCGCTGAGATGCCAGCCCGCGTCGAAGACGCGGCGGAGCGCGTGAGCCAGGTCGACGCGGTTCGGAACGAGCAGTGCCAGGTGGAAGAGGCCGGTCGTCCCCCGGGGTCGGACGGGCGCGTCGGGCGCCGCTACGAGCTCGACGAGCGGGCCGTCCTGCGTCCCGAGCACGGTGATCCCGTCGTTCGACGACAGCGCGCGCAGGCCGATCGCGCGCTCGTAGAAGTCCCGTAGGAGCCCGACGTCCCCGCCCCGGAGCCTGATCGCCCCGAGCCTCGTTCCGGCGGGGAGGTCAGTCATCGCCGCCGGGCTCGAGCTCGAGCGCGCACGAGTTGATGCAGTACCGCATCCCGGTGGGACCGGGGCCGTCGTCGAAGAGGTGCCCCAGGTGCCCGCCGCACGCCGCGCAGACGACCTCGGTGCGGATCATCCCGTGGCTCGCGTCAACGCGTGTCTCCACCGCGTCTACGTCGGTCGGCTCGACGAAGCTCGGCCAGCCCGATCCCGAGTGGAACTTGGCGTCCGAGCGGAACAGCTCCGCGCCGCACCCCCCGCAGCGGTACACGCCGGGCTCCTCGGTGTCGGTGTAGGCCCCCGCGAACGGCCGCTCGGTCGCCTGCTGACGGAGCACCGCGTACCGCTCCGGCGTCAGGCGCGCCCGCCACTCCTCGTCCGTGAGCTCGACCCGCCGCGCCATCACATCACCACCAGGGAGACCGCGACGAACTGCGTTGCCGCCGCGGCGACCACCAGGAGGTGAAAGACCTCGTGGAAGCCCAGGACCCGCGGAAACGGGTTCGGCCACCGCGTCGCGTAGATCACCGCGCCGAGGGAGTAAAGCCCGCCCCCGACGAGGAGTAGCACGGCGACCGCGACGCCGGCTCGGCTGAACATCTGAGGGATCGCGACGACGCCGACCCAGCCGACCAGCAGGTACGCGACCGCGCTCAGCCAGCGCGGCGAATCGATCCAGACCAGCTCCAGCACCAGTCCGAGCACGGCGCCCAGCCACACCAGAACGAGGACGAGCCAGCGGGACATGCCCTCGAATCGAAGGAGCGCGAATAGCGTGTACGTGCCCGCGATGAACACGAAGATCGTCGAGTGGTCCAGCCGCCGGGCCCAGAGTCGCTTCGCGGTGCTGCGCCACGGAAAGCGGTGGTACAGCGCGCTCGCCCCGAACATCGCAGCGAGCGCAGCCGCGTAGACCCACGACGAGACGATCTCCAGGGCGCCGTCCGCCAGCACAACGAGCACGATCCCGGCGGCGATGGCGGCGACGAACGCCCCCAGGTGGAACACGCCGCGCAGGAGCGGCACGTGCTCGAGCTCGACTGCCACGGCGCCATTGTCGCATGCGTCCGAGCCGCAACGGCGGCGGCTTACACTCAGCGGCGGGGCCGGTAGCTCAGTCGGTAGAGCAGGGGACTTTTAATCCCAAGGTCGCAGGTTCGATCCCTGCCCGGCCCATCGAGTCCGAGACCGTCCGAGCTCGTCATCCGCCGGTGCGCGGTGGGGCGGCCGGTAGTTGCACCGTGACTCGGAGCCCGCCCGCGGGTCGGGGGCTGAGGGTGAGGGTTCCGTCGTGTGCCTGGGTGATGCTCTTGACGATCGCCAGGCCGAGGCCGACGCCTGCGTGGTCGCTGCGGATGCGTCTGGTCCCGCGAAGAAACGGCTCGGCGAGCGTGGCCACGAGCTGTGGGGTGAGCTTCTCGCCGGTGTTCTCGACGGTGAGCACAGCGCTCTTGGGGTGAGCGCTCGTCGTGACGCGGACCGTGCCCTCTTCGGGCAGGTTGTGGACGATCGCGTTGTGCACGAGGTTCGTGCTCAGCTGCAGCAGGAGCGCCTGTGAGCCGATGGTCGGGGTCGGATCGCCGGAGGTTTCGACGGTGAGGCCGCGTTTCTCTGCGAGGGGGAGAAGCGTCTCGGCGGCTTCTTCCGCGACGAGGGACAGGTCGACATGCTCTCGGGTGAAGGATCGCTGGTCGGCGCGGCTGAGCACGAGCAATGCCTCGGTGAGGTCGATCGCACGCGTGTTGACGGCGTGGAGGCGATCGACCAGCTCGCCGGTGTCGCGGTTCACATCGGTGCGGGCGACGTCGAGAAGCGCCTGCGTGATCGCCAGCGGGGTGCGCAGCTCGTGGGAGGCATTGGCGGCGAATCGCTGCTGTTCGGCGACGTGTGCCTCGAGCCGCGCGAGCATGGCGTCGAAGGCGTCGGCGAGCTCGCGGAACTCGTCTCCGCGTCCGTCCAGCTGGATGCGATGGGAGAGCGATCCGGTCGCGGCCGTGCGCGTGGCGTCCGTGATGCGCGACAGGGGAGCGAGCATGCGGCCGGCGAGAAGCCATCCTCCGACGAGCCCGAACACCAGCAGGAACGTCAGCACGATGGCCGCAGTCGGAGCGAAAGCGCGCCACAGGGCGGCGTGGCTCTCCACCATGAAGATCACACCAGGGTGGACGCCACGCGAAAGCGAGAAGTACCCGACCACGACCAGCACCGCACTCGTGAGCACGAGGAAGCCGGCGTAGCTGAGGGTGAGCTTCAGGCGGGCGCTCAGGCCAGGTGCCCTATCCACCGTCCGCTCCCTCCGGCCCGGTGTCTGGTTGCGTGTCGATGCGGTAGCCGACGCCTGCGACGGTGGCGATGATCCAGGGCTCGCCGAGCCGTTTGCGCAGACCCGAGACGGTGATGCGCACAGCGTTGGTGAACGGGTTTGCGTTCTCGTCCCATGCTCGCGCCAGGAGCTCTTCGGCGCTCACGACGCCGCCTTCGGCGGCGACGAGCACTTCGAGCACGGCGAACTGCTTCCTGGTCAGCGCGACGTAGCGGCCGGCGCGGTAGACCTCGCGCCGGAACGGATCGAGTCGGAGACCGGCGATCTCCCGGACAGGCGGCCTGTGCTGGACGCGCCTGCGGTCGAGCGCTCGGAGTCTGAGCACGAGCTCCTGGAGCTCGAACGGCTTGGTGAGGTAGTCGTCGGCTCCGAGCTCGAAGCCGGTGGTCTTGTCGTCGAGCCGGTCGGCAGCAGTGAGCATGAGGATCGGCATGCCGTTGTCGGAGGCGACGATGCCTCTGGCGATCTCGTCGCCGGTCGGCCCGGGAATGTCTCGGTCGAGGACGGCGATGTCGTAGGCGTTGACGCTCAGCAGCTCCAGAGCGGTGTCGCCGTCGCCTGCGATGTCTGCCGCGATCGCCTCCAGGCGGAGGCCATCGCGGATCGCTTCCGCCATATAGGGCTCGTCCTCGACCAGCAGCACGCGCATGCTCCGATGCTAGAGCCGGCGCCTATCGTCGGCATATCGAAAGGCACATACCTGCCGGCAACACGGCGGCGCCTTGAATGGCGCCATGGTCCGCAGCCGGCGAGCACGAACAACACCCGGTCGGATACGGGTTCGCAGGATCCGCGCCGCCAGCATGCTCGTCGTCGTCGCCGGGATCGTCGCGGTCTTCGGCCACCAGTTGCTCGCGTCCGCGTCCTCGAGTGATGCAGCACCGACCAACGCCCTTGGCAGTGACCGTGGTGGGCCTGGCGAGCTGGACGGCGCCCTCCGTCCTCGCAGGGAGCATCGGGTGCTGGGCGAGCCCGATGGCGCCGTCCCGAACGGCACGACGGTCTGGGCCACCGACGTTCCGGGTGTGGCGAACCTCGCTCCAGCCCTCCTCGCTGCGTTGCGCCGGGCAGCGGGCGACGCGGCGAACGACGGCGTGGTGCTCTTCGTCGACAGCGGCTGGCGTTCCCCGGCATACCAGGAGCACCTCCTCCATGAGGCCGTCTCGGAGTACGGCTCGGAACAGGAAGCAGTCCGCTGGGTGGCGACCCCCAAAACGTCCGCGCACGTGTCGGGGGACGCGGTCGACATCGGGCACTCGGATGCCACGGTGTGGCTGTCCGAGCACGGAGCCGTGTACGGGCTCTGCCAGATCTACGGCAACGAGCCCTGGCACTACGAACTGCGCCTCGAAGCCGTCGATCGCGGGTGCCCTCCGATGTACGCCGACCCCACGCACGACCCACGGATGCAGCAGTAACGGCCGTGTGAACGGGCGCTAGCCCCGGCCTCCGGAGCGCGCGGCGCGGACCGCGGAGATCCCGCCCGCGACGACGCTCGCCACGACGACGCCGACGAGCGACGCGCCGACGAGCAGCATCACGAGCGTGTCGTCGAGCACGTCGAGACGGACGAGCAAGGCCCCCGCCCCGAGAACCGCCGAGACGCCGGCGGCGATGCGCCAGTCGTCCCCGATGAGGAAGTCGAACCAGAAGCGGCCGAAGCCCCTGACGTAGCGCATCGTCAGCCCGGCGTCCCTCGAGCAAGTGCCGAGCCGTCGCTCGCGACGGCCGAGCGAAGGATGCGGATCGAGATCTGGCTGACGACCAGCCAGGAGGCGAGCAGCGCGAGGAGCGCCCAGTCGTCGCCCGGCCACGACAGGCTCTCGCGACTCTCGGTGAAGATGCCGAGCCCCTGGACGGCCCAGAACGTCCCGAAGGTGGCGAGCAGGAGCCCGACGACGTACTTCAGGGTGTTCTCCGGGACCGCGGCCAGCGGCTTGTGCGCGACCAGCCCGATCGCGAGGACGGCCGCGCCCGCGATCGCG
>DASSVY010000024.1:0-4098 GCA_035705535.1 Gaiella sp.
GTGCGCGCGGCGGAGCCGCGCGCTCGGCGATGCGGACGACCTGGTCACCCAGGGGCTGTGGCGCGAGGCCACCGCGCTCGTCGAGTCGCACCGGGGAGACCACGTGGAGGCGGAACGGCTCGCCCGCGAGGCGCTCGGCTATCTCCAGCGCACCGACAGTCTCGCCTTCCAGGGGGGCGCGCTCCGTGACCTGGCCGAGACGCTCCTTGCCGCGGGTCGCGCGGAGGAGGCCGCTGCTGCCTTCGGGCAGGCGCTCGACGCCTACGAGCGCAAGCGCGTCCTTCCTCTGGCCCGCCACGTCCGCGAACGGCTCATGACGCTGGAGCCGGTAGGCCGATGACCCCCGCCGCCGCGGTCCGCAACCCCGTCGCGAGAGACGAGCGGGTGCTGCTGCTCAGCCTCCCGTTCGGCTCGCTCACGCGACCGTCGCTCGCGCTCGGCCTGCTCGCGGCGCACTGCGGCAGGCTCGAGATCGACTGCGACGTCCGCTATCTCACGCTTTCCTTCGCCGAGCTCGTCGGCCCGAAGGAGTACCTGTGGCTGGGCAGGGAGCTCCCGTACGAGGCGTTCGCGTCCGACTGGCTCTTCACCGAGGCGCTGTACGGCCCGCGGCCGGAGGCGGACGCCGCCTACGTCGAGGAGGTGTTGCGCGGAATCTGGCATCTGCGGCGGGACACCGTCGCTCGGATCCAGGCGCTCAGGCCAGCGGCCGAGCCGTTTCTTCGACAGTGCATGGAGGAGATCGACTGGAGTCGCTACACGTTCGTCGGTTTCACCTCGATGTTCCAGCAGAACATCGCCTCGCTCGCGCTGGCCGCGCGTGTGAAAGCCGCGTATCCGGACCTGACGATCGCGTTCGGCGGTGCGAACTGGGAGTCGCCGATGGGGGAGGGCCTGCAACGCCGCTTTCCCTTCGTCGATCTCGTCTTCTCCGGCGAGGCCGACGTCTCGTTCCCGGCGACCCTCGCGGCGCGGCGAGGCCACGGTGACGCAACCGCGACGACGGCGGAGAGGCTCGCCGACCTCGACGAGCTGCCGCTGCCCGACTTCGACTCGTTCTTCGAACAGGTGCGCTCGCGGCCGGCCCTTGCGGGCGTGACCCCGCAGCTGCTCGTCGAGACGGCGCGGGGTTGCTGGTGGGGCGAGCGCTCGCACTGCACCTTCTGCGGCCTCAACGGCTCCACGATGGCGTTCCGCAGCAAGTCGCCGCAGCGTGTCGTCGAGGAGTTCGCGTATCTCAGCGCGCGACACCGAGTGCGGGGATTCTGGGTCGTCGACGACATCCTCGACATGCGCTACTTCCGCACCGTGCTGCCGATGCTGGAACGCGAGCGGCTCGACATCGAGCTCTTCTGGGAAGTGAAGGCCAACCTGTCGGCGAAGCACGTACGGACGTTGTGGGCCGCCGGGGTCCGCTCGGTCCAGCCCGGGATCGAGAGCTTCAGCGACAACGTGCTCGCGCTGATGCGGAAGGGAACGACGGGCCTCAAGAACATCGAGCTGCTCAAGTGGTGCCGCGAGTACGGGGTGAAGCCGGTGTGGAACCTCCTCTACGGCTTCCCGGGCGAGACCGAGGCCGACTACGAGGAGACGCGGGCCGTCATCGAGGCGATCTGGCATCTCGATCCGCCGCAGGCCTGCGGCCACGTCCGCATGGACCGCTTCAGCCCGTATCACGAGGATCCGGAGGCGTTCGGGATGGAGAACATCCGGCCGAAGGCGCCTCTGTCGCACATCTATCCGTTCCCGCGCGAGGACGTGATGGAGATCGCCTACTACTTCGATTTCGACTACGCGGACGGACGGAGAGCGAACGCGCTCGCCGGCCGTGCCCTCGAGTTGGCGGGTGCGTGGATGGACGACACCGACCGCGGCATGTTGGCGCTCACGGTCGACGACGACCGGACCGTGCACCTCGTCGACTCCCGGCGTCGCCGCGAGGCGGAGCCGAAGAGAATCGATTTCGGCGGCTGGCAAGCAGACGTGTTCCTCGCGTGCGATACCGCGCAGAGTCCGCGCGAGCTGCTGCGGCTCCCGATCGTGCGCGAGGAGCGCGTCAGCGAGGGCGGGTTGAAGGCCTTCCTCGCCGACTGCGTCGATCGTCGGTTGATGGTGGACAACGGACGCTCCTGGCTGAACGTCGCCGTGCACGTCCCGCCTCGCGACCCGACGTCCGAATCGCCGCGTTTGACCGCATCGCTTGCCGTTGTATAGTCGGCCGATGGTGACCGTCGCGCCCGAGCGCATCGCGGAGCTCCCTCTCGGCGCCAAGGAGGACGAGACCGAGCCCTACCTGATTCCGGAGCGCGAGCCGGACGAGGCCGAGCCGGACGAGACCGAGCCGTACCTGATTCCGGAGCGCGAGCCGGACGAGGCCGAGCCGGAGCCGGACGAGGCCGAGCCGGACGAGACCGAGCCCTACCTGATCCCGGAGCGCGAGCCGGACGAGGCCGAGCCCGACGACGAAAAGGACGATCGGTCCGACTGAGGGGCCCGAATCGGCCACGTCGGCGCGAGGCGCCGGACAGTGTTCTCAGCGCAGGTTCTCGAGCTGTTCGCGGCACTGCCGGGCGCGAACGACGTTCCCGTCGTTCAGCGCGATCGCCTGCTCCGCGACAGCCTGGGCGCCTGAGGTTTCCATACCCGCGCCGGTATCCACCTGTGAGAACGATGTGTGACATGACAAAGACGAGAGGTGTATGCTCGCGCAACGATCTCGGTATCGCTACCCAGGAGGGAAAATGAGGCTGAACCGAGTACTACTTCTGGGGTCCGCGGTGGCCCTCTTGCTCGCCGCTTCCGTGTCGGCGATGCCAGGTGATTCGTCGGCGACCGGACAAACGACGGCCGGAACCGCCGCGTTCCCGTCGAATGCCTTCGCTCCGGCATTCTCGGCAGCCGACCTGGCGACGAGACCGGGTGCGAACTGGATCACGAATGGGGGCGACGTATCGAACGCACGCTATTCGTCCCTCAACCAGATCAACACCACCAATGTCTCCCAGCTCAAGGAGGCGTGGCACGTCCATCTCGACGGATCCGGCAAGGCCGCGAAGTACTCGGCCGAGGGCACGCCCATCGTCTACAACGGCGTGATGTACCTCCCCACCGGCAACAGCGACGTGTTCGCGATGAATGCCGCGACGGGGGAGCGCATCTGGACGTACCACTCGGGGATCGACCAGACGATCAACACCGCCTGCTGCGGCTGGGACAACCGCGGCGTCGCGATCGGTGACGGCAAGGTCTTCGTCGCCCAGCTGGACGGGATGCTCGTCGCCCTCGACCAGATGACGGGCGGCGTGGTCTGGAAGATCATGGTCCACAACTGGAAAGAGGGCTACACGCTGACCTCCGCCCCGCTGTACTACAACAGCGCGGCGACCGCGAGCAGCCCGGAGAAGGGGCTCGTCTACGTCGGCTCGACGGGTGGCGAGTACATGAGCCGCGGGAGCGTCTCCGCCTACCACGCGAGCGACGGCAGCCCGGCGTACCGGTTCTTCACGGCTCCGGCCCCGGGTGAGATCGGCGGCCAGACATGGGCGGCCGGCCCCCTCGGGTTCTCGACAGGAGGCGCGACCGTCTGGAACACGCCGTCGGTGGACACGCAGACGAACACGATCTACTTCTCCACCGGGAACGCGGCGCCGTGGACGAGCCGCGGGCCGGGCCTGAACCTGTTCACGTCGTCGATGGTCGCGATCGACGCGACGACCGGCCAGCTTCGCTGGTGGTACCAGATGGTCCACCACGATCTCTGGGATTACGACTGTCCCAACGCCACGATGCTGTTCGACGTGACGATCGGAGGTGTCGTCCGCAAGGGGATCGGAGAGGCCTGCAAGACGGGCTGGCTCTATCTGCTCGACCGGACCACGGGGAAGCCGCTGATCGGCATCGTGGAGAAGAAGGTCCCGCAATCGAAGCAGCAGAACACGTGGCCGACGCAGCCGATCCCGGTCGGTGACCGGATCGTCCCGCAGACCTGTGCTCTGAAGAAGAACTACTTGGGGAAGGCGTCGAAGTTCGCCGGCAAGCCGGTCGTGGTCGGCTGCCTCTGGGATCCGCCGTCCACCGACCACGCCGTCGCCATGGCTC
>DASSVY010000025.1:0-3589 GCA_035705535.1 Gaiella sp.
GCTTCCATCGTGCCTGTACAGCCATACCGTACGCGCCGGCTCCTCGTGGCGCACGACTACGCCATCGCAAGCGCCTGCTCGAGGTCCGCCCACAGCGCGTCGGTGTCCTCGAGGCCGACCGAGAGGCGCAGGAGGCCCGTCGGGATCCGGTCGCCCTCCCAGCGGTGGCGTGCCTCGAGCTTCGAGCGGGTGCCTCCGAGGCTCGTGGCGTTGACGATCGTGCGGACCGCGCGCTCCACGCGTCCGGCCGCTGCACCGTCGGCGACGTCGAAGCTCACGAGGAAGGAGAAGCCCGGGTAACGCACCGTGACGACTGCGGGGTGCGCCTCGAGCCGCTCGACCAGCGAACGCGCGCTCGCCTCCTGGCGGTCCAGACGCGCCGCGAGCGTCTGGAGCCCGCGCATGACGAGCCAGGCCGTATCTGCCGGCGCGACCATCCCGGCGAGCCGGCGGGTCTGGTGCAGGCGGTCGCGGAGCTTCTCGTCGCGCGTCACCGTGACGCCGGCGAGGACGTCGTCGTGGCCGGAGAGAATCTTCGTGGCGGAGTGGAGCGCGACGTCGCACCCGTGCTCGAGCGGCCGCAGCCGGAGCGGCGAGGCGATGGTCGCGTCGCAGACGACGGGCGCCGGGTGCGCGGCGGCGGCCTCGAGGTCGGGCATCGTCAGAAGCGGATTGGCGGGAGCCTCGACGAGGATCAGGTCGACGCCGTCCGGTGGCACGCCCGTCTGGTCGAACTCGTGGACCTGCACCCCCCAGGGCGCGAGATGATCGAGCAGCGTGCCGTGACCGTAGTACGCGCCCTCCGCGAGCGCGATCGTCCCGCCCGGCCGCAGCATCGTCAGGACGACGCACGTCACGGCCGTCATGCCCGCCGGGAAGAGCAGCGCGTGGCCGCCGTCGAGCGCGCCGAGCGCCCGCTCGCAGGCGACGCCCGTCGGATGGTCGGCGCGCGCGTAGGAGAAGCGGCCGGGCTCGCCGTCCTCGTACGGCCAGGTCGACGAGCGGTCGAGCGGCGCGTCCACGGGCTCGATGCTATGCGCGGCCTACGTGTCGCGTCGCGGCCGCTCGAGCATCGACGAGCCCGGCTCGACGAAGCCGAGCTTCCGGTACAGCCCGTGGGCGTCGGCCGTGTGGAGGAGCCACTTCGTCCCGGCGAGCGGTCCCTCGTCCACGCTGAACCGGACGAGCTCGACCCCGAGCCCGTGCCCGCGGTGCTCGTCGAGGACGTAGACGTCCGCGAGGTACGACTGCACGTGCCCATCCGAGATCGCGCGCGAGAAGCCGACCTGCTCGCCGTCGCGGTACAGCCCGACGACGCGGGCGGCGTTGTCGATCAGCGCGTCCTGCGTCTCCTGCGCACGACCCCTGGCCCAGTAGGACTCCTCGCACAGGTAGCGATGGACGGCCTCGCGGTCGATCCGGCCGCGGTCGTCGTCGAGCTCGTATCCGTCACCGGCGGGCCGTCTCACGCTCGCACCCTACGCATCGGGACGCGCGGCTCGGCTCGGAGCGGAGGTGGTTAGGCTCCGCACGATGTCGAGCCGGCACGAGACGACCGCCGAGAAGCTCGCCTGGCTTCGAGAGCTGTCCGACGAGGCGGCGAACGCCGCCACGGAGAAGGCCGTCGCGCGCCAACACGACCGCGGCAAGCTTCTCGCGCGCGAGCGCGTCGACCTGCTTCTCGACCCGGGCTCGTTCGTCGAGCTCGACCGCTTCGTCCGCCACCGCGAGACGGAGTTCGGGATGCAGGACAACCGGCCGTGGGGCGACGCGGTCGTGACCGGCTACGGAACGGTGTTCGGCCGGCCGGTCTGCGTGTTCAGCCAGGACTTCACGGTGTTCGGCGGATCGCTCTCCGAGGTCTTCGCCGACAAGGTCTGCAAGGTGATGGACATGGCCGTGAAGGTCGGCTGCCCGGTCGTCGGGATCAACGACTCGGGCGGCGCGCGCATCCAGGAGGGCGTCGTCTCGCTCGCCGGCTACGCGGAGATCTTCTGGCGCAACGTGCAGGCCTCGGGCGTCGTGCCGCAGGTCTCGCTGATCATGGGGCCCTGCGCGGGCGGGGCCGTCTACTCGCCCGCGATCACGGACTTCGTGCTGATGACCGAGGGCTCGTCGTACATGTTCATCACGGGCCCCGACGTCGTGAAGACGGTGACGGGCGAGGACGTGTCGTTCGAGGACCTCGGCGGCGCCAGCGCGCATGCGACGAAGTCCGGCGTCGCGCACCTCGTCGCTCCCGACGAGCAGGCATGCATCGCCGATGCCCGCTACCTCCTCACGTTCCTGCCTCAGAACAACCTCGAGACGGCGCCATACGCCCCGCCGACCGATCCGGTCGACCGCGTGTCGCCGGAGCTCGACACGCTGGTCCCCGACTCGCCGAACAAGCCCTACGACATCAAGCGCGTGTTCGAGACCGTGGTCGACGACGGCGCGTTCCTCGAGCTGCAGCCCCGCCATGCGGAGAACATCGTCTGTGGCTTCGCGCGTCTCGGCGGCCACGCGGTCGGGGTCGTCGGGAACCAGCCTGCGGCGCTCGCCGGCGTCCTCGACATCGACGCGTCGGTCAAGGCCGCGCGCTTCGTCCGCACGTGCGACGCCTTCAACATCCCCCTTGTGACGTTCGTCGACGTCCCCGGCTTTCTTCCCGGTACGGCCCAGGAGTGGGGCGGCATCATCCGCCACGGCGCGAAGCTCCTCTATGCGTACGCAGAGGCGACCGTGCCGAAGCTGACTGTGATCACTCGGAAGGCCTACGGTGGCGCGTACGACGTCATGAGCTCGAAGCACATCCGTTCCGACGTCAACGTGGCCTGGCCGACTGCGGAGGTCGCAGTGATGGGGCCCGACGGCGCGGTGAACATCGTCTTCCGGAAGGAGCTCGAGGCATCCGACGATCCCGACGGGCGGCGTGCCGAGCTGATCGCGGACTACAAGGAGCGCTTCGCGAACCCGTACTCGGCGGCCGAGCGCGGCTACGTCGACGACGTGATCGAGCCTCGGCGCACCCGGCCCTACCTCATCCGCGCGCTCGAGACGCTGCTGCCGAAGCGCGAGCCCGGCCCCAAGCGGAAGCACGGGAACATTCCGCTGTAGCGCAGGGACGTAGCTGTGCCCGCGTCCCTGGGCGGCCACGGCTCAGTGCTGTCGAACGAAGGCGAGCTCGCGGGAGTCGCAGACGGGCTCATACCCGATCCGCGCGTAGATCGAGTTCGAGGTCGGGTTGGCGAGGTCCGTGAAGAGGAAACAGAAGCGATGGCCACGCTCGAGGAGGAGCCGGGACAGCGCCGCGCTGACGGCGGTGCCGTACCCGTGGTTCCGGTGCTCGGGCGGCGTGTACACGGGCCCGATCCGGATCCCGTTGGGCGTCGGGCCGCTGAACCCGGCGAGCGAGACCGTCAGCCCATCCACCTCCCAGAGGACGATGCCCGCGTCGGTCGCCTCGAGCCGAGCGTCGACGCTGTGCGCGACGCTCTCGGTGTCGTGGGTACCGCCCAGGGCCTCGATCGCGAACTCGCGGACCCACTCGAGCAGGAGTGACCGGTCGGCGTCGCCCGCAAGGCGCAGGGCGCCGGGCGCGGGCTTC
>DASSVY010000026.1:0-12225 GCA_035705535.1 Gaiella sp.
CCATGCGCGCTGTGATCCCTCGTTCGGGGCAGCGGGAGGGCCGCGGGTGCCGGCGTGAGCCGGCTGACCGATTCCCGGTCAGCCATCTAGCATCCGTCGTATGGCCCGGCTGGAGGATCGGCGCACCGGCGCGCTCGAGGCCTGGCGCTCGCGTTTCGAGGCTGCGCCCGTTCGTGGCGACGAGCTCTTCACGACGATCTCGGGTGCGGCGGTCGAGCCGTTGTCGACACCGGAGACGGCAGGGGTCGACTACGAGCGCGACCTTGGCTACCCGGGGTCGTTTCCGTTCACTCGCGGGGTGTACCCGTCGATGTACCGGGGCCGGCTATGGACGATGCGGCAGTTCGCCGGGTTCGGCACGGCGGAGGAGACGAATTCGCGGTTTCGGTATCTCCTCGACCACGGGCAGACGGGGCTCTCCGTCGCCTTCGACATGCCCGCTTTGATGGGGGTCGACTCCGACTCGCCGCGCGCGCTCGGCGAGGTCGGCCGGGAGGGTGTCGCCGTCTCGTCGCTCGAGGACATGCGGATCCTGTTCGGCGGGATCCCGCTCGGCGACGTCTCGACGTCGATGACGATCAACTCGTCGGCGGCGATCGCGCTGGCGATGTACCTCGTCGTCGGCGAGGAGCAGCAGGTGCCACGCGCGAGGCTCCGGGGGACGATCCAGACGGACATCCTCAAGGAGTACATCGCCCAGAAGGAGTTCATCTTCCCGCCCGGCCCGTCCATGCGCCTCGTCACGGACATGGTCGAGTTCTGCGCGAAGGAGATGCCACTCTGGCACCCGATCTCCGTATCGGGCTACCACATCCGCGAGGCAGGGTCGACCGCCGCCCAGGAGCTCGCCTTCACCCTCAAGGACGGGTTCACCTACGTCGAGTGGGCGCTCGAGCGAGGCCTCGACGTCGACTCCTTCGCGCCCAGGCTCTCGTTCTTCTTCAACGCGCACCTCGACTTCTTCGAGGAGATCGCCAAGTACCGCGCGGCGCGGCGAATCTGGGCGCGCGAGATGCGGGACACCTACGGCGCGCGAGACGAGCGCTCGATGCTGATGCGCTTTCACACCCAGACGGCGGGAGTGTCGCTCACGTGGCAACAGCCACTCGTGAACGTAGCACGGACGGCGATCGAGGCCATGGCGGCGGTCCTGGGCGGGACGCAGTCGCTGCACACGAACTCGTACGACGAGGCGCTGGCGCTTCCGACCGAGGACGCCGTCCGACTGGCGCTACGGACGCAGCAGGTGATCGCGCATGAGACCGGCGTCGTCAACACGATCGACCCGCTCGGCGGCTCCTACCACGTCGAGGCGCTGACCAACCGGCTCGAGGCGGAGGCATACGAGCTGTTCCGGCGGATCGACGAGCTCGGCGGGATGGTCGCCGCGATCGAGCAGAACATGCCGCAGCGCGAGATCGCCGAGGCGGCGTACCGCTACCAGCAGGAGGTCGAGGCCGAGGAGCGGATCGTCGTCGGCGTCAACCGCTTCCTGACGGGCTCCGACGAGCAGGTCGAGATCCTGCGGATCGACCCCGACCTCGAGCGCAAGCAGATCGACCGGCTCCAGGCGTTCAAAGCGGGCCGAGACTCCGCCGTCGTCGAGCGCCGGCTGGCCGAGCTGGCAGAGACCGCCTCGGTCGAGGAGCGCAACCTGATGCCGGTGATCGTCGACGCGGTCCGCGACGGCGTTACCCTCGGCGAGATCTGCGACGCCTGGCGCCAGGCGTGGGGTGTCTGGCGGGAGCAGCCTGTGTTCTAGCTCGCGAAGCGGGAATCCGCTCGCGCGGATTCCTGCCGCTGGATCCTCGCCTACGGCGGGGCAAGATCCCCAAAGGCGTCGGCTTCGCCGCCGCAAGTGCAGGGCGCGTCGCCAGGCGGCCCCTCTTTCGGTGTCCGACTTCAGTCGGACACCTGCTCTTCCGCGGTGGCTCCCCGCCTGGTCGAGGCGAATTCAGGACGACCCATGGCTGTTTCGCGCGTGCTTGTACGTCGTGCTCAATCCCGTGGCGGCGGGAGTCTGCTCGCATCCCCGCGAATGGCCGTGGGGGTCGTACTCAGCGACGGCCGACGGCGATCCGGACTCGTATCGCCCAGGCGAGGAGAGGCTGCTCCGTATGTTCGGCAGCACACCCGCCGAGGCACGTCGTCGGTATGCAGCGGTAGTCGACGACGCGGTCAGCCGGATCGCCGCCCAGCCGGTTCCCGACGCTCGTGCGCTTTGGTCACGGCTTGACGACGTCGTGCTAGAGCAGGTGTCTGACTGAAGTCAGACACCACTTTCCTGTGCGCTAGCGGGAGGGCTCGATCTCGACCTCCATGCCGTCGTAGGCGAGGTCGAGGCCGTCGGGGAGCGCGAGCTCGGCCGGCCGGTGGGTGAGCAGCAGCCTGCGCGCTCCGGAGGCGCGGTACGCGTCGAGGGCCTCGTCGACGCTGAGGTGGCCCCGCGGCTCGCCGTCGGCGGCGCCACTCGCGAGCGTCGCCTCGCAGACGAGCAGGTCGACGTCGCGGGCGAGCTCGGCGATGCGCTCGCTCGGCCCCGTATCCCCGGTGTAGGCCAACGTCGTCGTGTCGTTCGAGACCCGGAACCCGTAGGTCTCGAGCTTGTAGTGCGGGAGCCGCACGGGAAGGACCTCGAACCCGGCCGTGCTGAACGGCGTCTCGGGCTCGTACTCCGAGACCTTGAACGTGCGGTCGAACATGTCGGGGAAGCCGAGTCGGCCACCGAGCTCCTCGAGGTAGGCGCGGCCGCCGCGATAGACCCAGAGCTCGGGCTTCTCGTCGTTGTGGCCCTGCCGGTAGAAGCTCCCCCAGACCCACGGCACGAGATCGCCCCAGTGGTCGAGGTGGAAGTGCGTGATCGCGATCGACTCGAGCAGCGGCCACTGCTCCCGCTCGCGCAGCCGGCCGAGCACGCCCGGCCCACAGTCGAGGAGCAGTCGCTTTCCGTCCGAGGCGACGAGGTAGCCGGAGTGCGCGCCTCCTGCGTTCGGCCAGGCCGGGGACGACCCGATGACGGAGAGACGCACGTTCCTATACTGACCGCGTGGCGCGGCCGATTCGAGTGGTGATCGCCAAAGCGGGCCTCGACGGGCACGATCGCGGTGCCAAGATCATCGCGCGCTCCCTTCGGGACGCCGGGATGGAGGTCATCTACACGGGCCTCCACCAGACGCCGGAGCAGGTAGTCGAGACCGCGATCCAGGAGGACGCCGACGCAGTCGGGATCTCGATTCTCTCAGGGGCCCACATGACGCTCGTGCCGAGGATCGTAGAGGGTCTCCGCGCGAACGATTCGGGGGACGTGCTGGTCGTCGTCGGAGGAACGATCCCGGACGAGGACGCCGCGGAGCTGAAGCGGCTCGGGGTCGCGGAGATCTTCACCCCCGGCGCCCCGACGACCGCGATCGTCGACTTCCTCCGCAACGCGCTCGCACCTGCGTAGAGCGGCAGGGCGCTCATACGCCGTTCGGCAGGCCGTCGTCCGGCTGCTCGGTGTCGCTCCCGTCGGTCGTCCCGGTCGTGGGATCGCTCGCGGCGGTCGGCCCCACGGCGACCGCCTGGCCGCCCGGCCGCGTGACGCGCGAGGCGACGAGGACACCCGGGGCGCCGCGCAGGGCGCTGGCGGTGACGACGCCGCGCGTGGTGAACGCCGTGACGGCGGCGCCCGTCGTCGCCTGGAGCGTCTCGAACGCGGGCGCCTGGAGCGCGGCGACCAGGGTGTCGTCGACGCTCGCGTCGCCGGCCACCCCGAGCGTCACGATCCGGTCGCGGACGAGGGACGTCCACTTGCCCCCCGGCCACCAGCGCACCGCGGTGGCACGGATCCGCAGGAGCCCCTCACCTGCCCCGACGGGCGTGCCGCGGAGACCGAGTGAGAACGAGGCGCCGAGGCGCCCCGGGAAGAGCAGCCGCTCGCCGGCGTTGAGGTACGGGTACGGATTCACCGCGCCGCCGTCGTTCGGATGCACCTCGAAGTGCAGGTGGAAGTTGCCCTCGGCGTCTCCCGAGTCGCCGCTCCATGCGATCTGCTGGCCGGCGCTGACCTTCGCGCCGCTCGGCACGGCATAGGAGACGCCCGACTTGCAGCCGCCCTTGTCCTCGGATGCGGCCGTGAGGTCGTTGTTCAGGTGGATGTAGAGGTACGTCGTGCCGCTCGCGCCGTACAGGTAGAGCATGCACCCGGCCCGCCAGGACGTCGTCCACCATTTCACCGTCCCGCTCTCGGCGGCGACGACCGGTGTCCGCCACGGCACATGCTCGATGTCGATCCCCTCGTGCCGCCCCTGTCCGCGGGCGTCGCCGAAGTTCATCGTGTACGCGTAGTCGCCGATCAAGGGGTAGACGATCGGCTGCCCGTCGACGAGCCCCGGCTTGGGCGCGGCGCTCGCGGAGAGGACCACGGCGAGGCCCAAGAGGGCGGAGAGGATGAGGAGACGTCCCCCTCGTGCTGTCGTCCGGTGGCGGGTCATGGCTCCGGTGCGCGGCGCGAAGGGCCGGACGGTACCAGACCGATCCGTCCGTCGCCCTTGTCCGCAGGTGTCCGACTTGAAGTCGGACACCAGTGGCTAGAGTCACGCGCGATGAAGATCGCCGTGTGCGTCAAGCAGGTGCCGGACGCGACGTCGCACAAGCGGCTCGATGCCGCCACGTACCGTCTCGACCGCTCCGGTGAGGGCGTCCTCAACGCGACGGACGTGAACGCCGTCGAGGAGGCGCTCCGGCTGAAGGACGCGCACGGGGGCGAGGTCGTCGTCGTCTCGCTCGGCCCCGAGAAGGCGATGGAGTCGCTGCGCAAGGCGCTCGCGATGGGAGCCGACCGCGCGCTCCTCGTCTCCGACGACGCCGCGGCGGGCTCGGACCTGCTCGCGACGAGCCGCGCGCTCGCGGGCGCGCTGGAGCGGGAGGAGGCGGACCTGATTTTCTTCGGTCAGCAGTCGAGCGACGCGGACGGCGCGGTGCTCTGGGCAGCCGTCTCCGAACGTCTGCGCCGGCCGCTGGTGTCGCAGGTCGCCGAGCTGAGGGTGGAAGGGGACGAGCTCACCGGCAAGCGGCAGACGGAGTTCGGGTACGACGTGATCGCCGCGCCGCTCCCCGCGGTCGTTGCCGTCTCGGACGCGATCAACGAGCCCCGGTATCCCTCGCTCAAGGGCATCATGGGCGCGAAGTCCAAGCCGCAGGAGACCCTCTCGCTCGCCGACGTCGGCGTCGAGGCGAGCGTGGTCGGCGAGGCCGGCTCGGGGACGAGCGTGCGGTCGTCGGCGCCGCCACCGGCGAAGAGCGGCCAGGTGAAGATCGAGGACGACGGCAACGCGGCCGAGAAGATCGTCGAGTACCTCACGGAGAAACGACTCGTCTGACCCATGACCACGCTGGTCTTCCTCGAGAGCCACGACGGCGAGCTGACGAAGGGCGGCCTCGGCGTCCTCGGCAAGGCGGCGTCCCTCGGGGACGACGTCGCAGGCGTGGTGCTCGGGAGCGGCGTCCGCGACGCGGCGGCGGCCGCCGGCGCGTTCGGCGCATCGACCGTGTACGTCGTCGACGACGAGGCCCTTGGCGCGCCGCTTCCACAGCCCCGGGTCGACGCGCTGGAGGCGGTCGTCCGAGAGTCCGGCGCCGACACCGTCCTCTTCGCCGCATCCGTGCTCGCCGCCGACGTCGCGGCGGGGCTGGCAGCGCGCCTCGAAGCGGGCGTCAACTGGGACCTCACCGACCTGCGGCGCGAGGGCGACGAGCTCGTCGGCGTCAGGCCCGCGCTCGGCGACACGGTGCTCGTCGAGGTGGGCTGGACGTCGACGCCGCGGCTCGGGCTCGTCCGCGCCGGGACGTTCGACCCCGTCGCGTCGGGCGGGTCGGCCGACGTGAAGGACGTGTCCGCGACGTTCCAGGAGTTCTCCACGCAGGCCCGGCTGGTCGAGCACCTGACCGAGAAGGCGAGCGGCCCGTCGATCGAGGACGCCGACGTGATCGTCGCGGGCGGCCGGGGGCTCGGCAGCCCCGAGGGGTTCTCGTACTGCGAGGAGCTCGCCGAGGCGCTCGGCGGCGCCGTCGCGGCGACGCGCGCGGTCGTCGACGCCGGCTGGTACCCGTACGCGGCACAGGTCGGGCAGACCGGGAAGACGGTCGCGCCGAAGCTCTACATCGCGCTCGGCATCTCGGGCGCCATCCAGCACAAGGTCGGCATGCAGGGCTCCGGGACGATCGTCGCCGTCAACAAGGACCCGAACGCCCCGATCTTCGACTTCGCCGACCTCGGCGTCGTCGGCGATCTGACGCAGATCGCGCCGAAGCTGACGGAGCTGCTCCGGGCCCGTCGGTGAGCGGCGTCCGCCCGGCCGACTACCCGCCGCCGTTCGCGAGCTCGGAGGCGATCGGGCCCCCGACGGACGCGCCGGACGAGCGGATCGACGTCGGCATGCTGATCGTCGGGGGCGGGCCCGGCGGGCTCGCCTGCGCGGTGAGGCTCGGCCAGCTGCTCGAGGAGCACCCGGACGTGCGGGAGCGGCTCGGCGAGGTGCCGGTCGCGCTCCTCGAGAAGGGGAAGCAGCCGGGCTCGCACCTCCTCTCGGGCGCCGTGATGAACCCGCGGGCGGTCCGCAAGCTCTTCGCGGGGCGCATGGCGATCGAGGAGATGCCGACCTACGGGCCCGTCCACGGCGAGGCCGTCTACCTGCTGACGAGGGGCGCGGCGCTGCGGATCCCCCCGCCTCCGACGATGATGAACCACGGCAACTGGATCGTCTCGGTCTCGGAGCTCGGCCGCTTCCTCGCCGAGCAGGCCGAGGCGGTGGGCACGACGATCCTCCCGGAGACCGCTGGCCAGAAGCTCCTCGTCGAGCACGGCCGGGTCGTCGGCGTGCGAACGGGCGACAAGGGTCGCGGCAAGGACGGCGAGCCGCTGCCGAACTTCGAGCCCGGGGTCGACGTGACCGCGCAGCTCACCGTCCTCGCCGAGGGGACCGCGGGGCATCTGACGACGGCCGCGATCGACGCCTTCGGGCTCGAGGGCCGCAACCCGCAGATCTGGGCGCTCGGGGTGAAAGAGGTGTGGCGCGTCTCGAAGCCACTGCGGAAGATCGTGCACACGATGGGGTGGCCGCTCCGCAAGCGCGCGCGGTACGGCGAGTTCGGAGGCTCGTTCGTCTACCCGATGGGCGACGACCACGTCTCGATCGGCTTCGTCGTCGGGCTCGAATACGCGGACGTCGAGCTCTCCGCCCACGATCTCCTCCAGGAGTTCAAGACGCATCGCCTCGTGCGGAAGATCCTCGACGGCGGCGAGCGTGTCGCGTGGGGCGCGAAGACGATCACGGAGGGCGGGCTCAACTCGCTCCCCTCGAGGCTGAACGGCCCGGGGTTTCTCCTGGTCGGCGAGGGCGCCGGGCTCGTCAACGTCCCGCGGCTCAAGGGGATCCACTACGCGATCGAGTCGGGCCGGCTCGCGGCGGAGTCGGCGTTCGCCGCGCTCCAGCGAGGTGAGGTCGCCGGCCGGCGCGGGGCCCTCGACGGCTACGACGCCGCGCTGCGGGAGACCTACGTGTGGAAGGACCTCGACGAGGTGCGGAACATGCGGCAGGCGTTCGACAAGGGCTTCTTCATGGGCGGCGCGCTCGCGAGCGCGATGACGGTGACGAAGGGGAAGCTGCCGCCGAAGGAGCGCGACACCCACCGCAACGCCGACGCGGCGCTCATCCGGACCGGACGGGCGGCGCGGTATCCGGCGCCGGACGGGACGCTGACGTTCGACAAGCTGTCCTCGGTCTTCGCCTCCGGCAACCGGACGCGGGACGACCAGCCGAGTCACATCCGCGTGCAGACGCAGGTGCCGCGCGACCTCGCCGAGATGTGGCACTGGATGTGTCCGGCCCAGGTCTACGAGGTCGGAGAGACCGACGGCGACGGGACGGTCGCGGTGCAGGTCAATCCGTCCAACTGCGTCCAGTGCGGCGCGATCAGCGCCAAGGGCGGCCGCCTGACGCCGCCCGAGGGCGGCTCTGGGCCCGAATACACCACCACCTGACGATGAGCGGCGCCCGGTTCGACGTCGTCGTCGTCGGCGCCGGGATCATCGGGCTGGCCGTCGCGCGCGAGCTCCAGGCTAGGCAGCCCGGCGTCCGGCTCGCGGTGCTCGACAAGGAGCCGGCGCTCGGAGCGCATCAGACCGGGCACGCGAGCGGCGTCGTCCACCGAGGCGTCTACTACGTCCCGGGGTCGCTCAAGGCGAGGCTCTGCGTCGAGGGCGCGGCGCGGCTACTCGTGTACTGCGAGGAGCGAGCGATCCCGATCCTCCGCTGCGGCAAGGTCGTGGTTGCGACGGACGAGGAGGAGCTTCCGCGGCTCGAAGAGCTCCACCGCCGGTCGGTCGCGAACGGCGTTCCCGGCGTGGAGCTGATCGGCCCCGAGCGGCTCCGCGAGATCGAGCCCCACGTCGCCGGCCTCCGGGCGGTGCACTCGCCCGAGACCGCCGTCGTCGACTTCTCTCTCGTCGCCGAGTCGTACGGGCGCGACGTGACGGATGCAGGCGGCGAGCTCCTCCTCGGCCGGGAGGTGCGCGCGTTCTCCCGCCGCGACGGGGTGACGTCGATCGAGACGGCCGCCGGGGACGTGGAGGCGCTGCGCGTCGTCGTCTGCGCCGGGGTGTACGCAGACCGTCTCGCCGCGTCGACCGGAGCCGACGCCGAGCCGCGCATCGTCCCGTTCCGCGGCGACTACCTCGTCCTGCGACCGGAGAAGCGCCACCTCGTGCGCGGGCTGGTCTACCCCGTGCCCGATCCCGCATTCCCCTTCCTCGGCATCCACACGACGGTTCGCCCGGACGGGGCGGTTTGGCTGGGGCCGAACGCAGTACTGGCGCTCTCCCGGGAGGGCTATCGCCGCCGTGACGTGTCGCTGCGCGACCTCCGCGAGACGATGCGCTCGTCGGGCTTCCGGCGTCTCGCGCGGAAGCACTGGCGGATGGGCGCCGCCGAGACAGTCCGCGACTTCTCGACCCGCCGCTTCGTCGACGCCGCGCGAAAGCTGCTGCCCGAGCTCGACGTCGACGACGTGCTGCCGGGACCGTCGGGTATCAGGGCGCAGGCGCTGGCGCCGGACGGGACGCTCCTCGACGACTTCGTGTTCCACGAGGCGGCCGGTGTCGTCCACGTCCGCAACGCGCCCTCGCCCGGTGCGACCTCGTCGCTCGCGATCGCGTCGGTGATCGCCGACCGGGTCGAGGCGGCCGCGAGCTAGCGAGCCTGTCGCGCGGCCCAGGCGCCGGCCATCGCGACGCGCTGCGCGAGGGTGGGGTGCGTCTCGAGCAGCACGTAGGCCCAGGTCGGCGGGCTGGGATCGCCCAGCGACGTCACCGCGAACTCGCGGAACAGGCCGCGCGCCGCCTGCGGATCGCGTGTCGTCTGGAGCGCCTTCCAGTCCGCCTCGGCCTCGGCACGTCGGCTGACGAGGTTCTGCGCGGGCGTCGTGACGAGCGTCCACGCGGCGGCGACGAGCAGGGCGAGCGGGACGGCGCGCGGGTCGCCCATGCCGCCGCGCCTTCGCGTCGCGAGCATCAGGACGAGCGCGCCCGGTAGTGCGAAGAGCGCGAACCAGCCGATCGCCTTCGCGATGTGATCGCCGGAGTGATGCCCGAGCTCGTGGGCGAGCACGACGTCCACCTCCGCGGGCGAGAAGCGGCCGTCGAGGAGCGTGTCCCAGAGCACCACGCGGCGGGACGGCCCGAGCCCGAACGCGAACGCGTTCGCCTGGCTCGTCTCCTCGCTGACCGACTCGATCCGGAGGGGGATCCCGCGCAGCCCCTCCGCTCGCTCGAGCCGCTCGTAGCGCGCGACGAGACCGGGGTCGTCGGGCCGGTCGAGGCCCGTGTAGAGGTAGGGGCCGAGGAAGACGCCCAACGCGGCGACCGCGGTGAAGACGGCCGCGCCCGGGATCCACCACCACGAGCCCAGCCGGCGGGCGAGCCCCATCACGACGAGCAGCGCGACGCAGACCGAGACGAAGGTGGCGCCGAGCGCGACCCAGTCGCCGAAGACGGCCTCGAGGTATCCCATGTGCGAGACGTCGTGACGCCGGCTCCACCACAGGCCGACGACGGTGAAGGGCAGCTGGGTCAGCCAGAGGATCGCCAGCCCCAGCATCGCGAGGAGCATCCCCGTCCCGAGCGGTCCCGCGGCCGACTCCTCGGTGAACCGGTCGCCGTACCGTGCGTAGATCGCGAGCGTCGCGAGCGTCACGAGCGTCCCGAGCACCCAGAGGACCAGGAGAAACCGCTCGTACCGCTCCGCGCGCTCGACGAGCGTCTTGCCGAAGACCGTGTCCACGTCGACGTGGGGGAGGGAGAGCCCGTCGGGGACGACGGAGCCCCAGAGCAGCCAGGCGAGCGCGATCCACCCCGCGACGAGCAGGGCGTAGACGACGAGCCTGAGCGCCTTCACGCGAGCCCCGTCAACTCGAGGAGCCCCGGCTCGGGCGCCGGTGGCGGTGGCTGGAGCGTGGGCGAGGAGTCGGGGTAGCGCGAGGTCAGCAGGAGCGCATAGGCGGAGGCCTGCGCCTGGTAGCGGAGCGCGACGGCGCCGAGATCGCGCAGGCCGCCCGGCACGCGCCCGATCGCGAGCGCCGCGCACCAGCAGAGGACGCCGACGACCAACGCGATGCTCCAGAACGTCGTTGCGAGCAGCAGGGCGGGGAGCCCCAGGACGACACGGCAGAGGACGCCGAGGCGACGCTGACGTGTCGGCGGCGCGATCGTGAGGTCGATCGGGTAGCCGCCCTCCCGCCCGACGAACCCCGGGAACTGCCTGCCGACGAGATAGAAGAAGGCGTCCAGATGCGTGACCGCGCGGACGAAGGCGGCCATGAACCGGTGTAGGAACCGGGGGACGCGGCCGATGACGAGCGCTACGAGCCACGCGAGCAGGACCGCGAGGAGGACGAGCACGAACCAGAGCGTCAGCCACACGATGTGCGGCACGACGAGCGGGAACCGGAAGAGGACGAGCAGCCTCGGCCGCCGGAGGTCGTCGTCGACCGCGAGCGCGACGGGGTGGGCGGGGAGCTCGGGCGGGGGCTCGCTGCGGCCGGGCGTGGAGTCCGGGTACCGGTCCGTCAGCATCAGGGCGTATGCCGTCGTCTGGGCGCCGTAGCCGATCGCATAGACCGCCGCGTCGCGCATTCCGCGCGGCATGCGGCCGCGAGCGAGCGAGGCGAACCAGCCGAGGACGCCGACCGTGGCCGTGAGCCCGCCGAACGAGCCGAAGACCGCACCGCCGTAGGCGCTGCCGACGGCGACCGAGCCGCCGAGCGTCGACGAGACGACGAATGCGGGGACCGCGAGGAGGAGCCGGAACCCCGCGCCCCAGCGCCCCTGGACCGCCGGCGGGTCGATCTCCACGTCCACCGGGTACGGCTTTGCCCCGGTGAACGAGGGGTACGGGTCGGCGGCGAGGCTCAGGTACGCGGTGAGGTGGACGGTGTACCGGGTGAAGTTCGCGAGGAACGCGTGCAGCGACCGGGGCGCGCGGCGCTCGAAGAGCACGGCGAGCCACATCACGAACGCGAGCGTGAACGCGGCGAGCCCGAAGACGGCGAGCCACACGAGGTGCGGGATCGCGAGGATCAGCCGGAAGAACACGGTGAGGCGACGGCGCCGATGGTCGTCGCGTACGACGAGGCGAACGGGGTGGGACGCGCCCTCCGCGGACATGCGATGCATTCTGAGGTCACGCCCGGACCGTTCTCTCGAGTCTCTAGGATCGACGGCGTGACCGGTGCGCCCGTGACGCGCGACGACGTCGTCCGGGCCGCCGAGACGATCCGCGGGCGTGTGCGGAGGACACCGCTGCTCGACGGGTCGGCGCTCGCGCCGAACCTGTCGCTGAAGGCCGAGCTACTCCAGCACACCGGCTCCTTCAAGGTGCGCGGGGTCGTGAACCGGCTCGCGGCGCTCGACCGCTCCGAGCGCGAGCGCGGCGTCGCCGGTGCGTCGGCGGGGAACCACGCGATCGCGCTCGCCTGGGGCGCGGCGGCCGAAGGGCTCGACTGCGTCGTCTTCTCCTGGACAGCCGCGAGCCCGTTCAAGCTCGACCGCGCCCGCGCGCTCGGCGCGCACGTGGACGTGGAGGCCGAGGATCCCGCCGGGGCCTTCGCACGTCTCGAGGCGCACCTGCAGGCGACCGGCAGGGTACTCGTCCATCCGTTCGACGACCCGCTGGTGATGGCCGGCCAGGGGAC
>DASSVY010000027.1:0-4758 GCA_035705535.1 Gaiella sp.
GTGGCCGCGCGCGCCTCCTCCGGGAGGTAGCGGAGCACGATCCCCTCGTTCGAGTGCCGCCAGGTCGCGCCGGCATCGTCCGAGAGCCACACCCCGACGGCGGAGATCGCGAGCAGGAGCTTCGACGGGTCGCCCGGCCACGTCACGATCGTGTGGAGACAGAGGCCGCCGGCGCCCGGGTTCCACTCGGACCTGCTGGGGTGCTCCCACAGGCCACGGTTGAGCGACCAGGTGAGCCCCCCGTCCCGGCTCTCGAAGAGCGGGCCGGGGTCGCCGCCCGCGTACAGGACGCCGTCCTCCACGCCCGGGACGATCACCCAGAGCCGGTTCAGCGCGCCCTTGTACGCGTCGTCCGGGTCGCCGCTGAACTCCGCCGCGGGGTCGACCTCGTCGTCGCCCGGCAGGACGGTGCCCTTCGCCTGCTCCCACTCGCCCGTCGGGTCGTCCGTGACCCAGATCCGCGGGCCGTAGAACCACGACGTGACCGACGCGAGGTAGCGGCCCGTGCGCGGGTCGCGCATCGCGTACTCGACGCTCTGGCCCGCGAACGCGCGAGCCGTGATCTCGAACCCGCCCGTGGGGTCGCCCTCGAGCCGGAACATCCCCTTCTTCGTGCCGACCAGCAGCTCTGTCATCGAACGCTCAGCCTCCCGTGATCGCGGGGAGCACGTGGACACGGTCGTCGCCGGCGACCGGTGTCCGCTCCTCCCCGTGGATGCCGTTCACGAACACGTTGACGTGCTCGCGGATGCGCCCCTGTTCGTCGAGCACCCAGCCGGCGATCGGTGGATGCTCGCGCTCGAGGGCGACGAGCACCTCGCCCACGGTCGTGCCGGGGATGGCGTGCGCCCGCCCGCCGCAGAGCTCCGAGAGCGGAGCGCGGAGCATCACCTGTGCCATCGGCCCATCCTAGGACGCATCTCGCAGAGGTAGACGTACGGCTGGCACGAGAATCATCGGTCCGCGTCAAACACGCTCGAGCTCGAGCACCCCGTGCGGCGCGCCGTAGTCCGCAAGCCTCTCGAGGAAGGGCGTCGCCGGGAACGCCTCGGGCCCGTGGACGCCGGTTCCCGACCACGCGCCCGCTGCGAGGAGCTCCAGCGCGACGACGGGGTTGAGCGCGGTCTGCCAGACGACCGCCTGCGAGCCGTACTCGCGCATCGACCACTCGTTGTCCACGACGTGGAAGAGGTAGGTCTTGCGAGGGCGCCCATCCGTTCCGGTCCCGTTCACCAGCGTGCCCGCGCAGGTCTTGCCGGTCATGCGCTCCCCGAGCGTCGCGGGGTCGGGCAGGCTCGCCGCGACGACGTCGCGCGGCGCCACGTCGACGCCGCCCACGCGGATCGGCTCCTTCCGGTCGAGCCCGAGCTTGTGCAGCGTCTTCAACACCTCGATGAACTCGTCGCCGAGGCCGTACTTGAACGTCACTCGACGGCAGTCGACGTAGCGCGGCACGAGGAGCACCTCCTCGTGCTCGACGTTCACGCACTCGACGGGGCCGATCCCTTCCGGGAAGTCGAAGACCTCGGGCTCCGAGAACGGCGCCGTCGTGAACCAGCCGCGGTCGCGCTCCCAGACGACCGGCGGGTTGAGGCACTCCTCGATCGTCGTCCAGATCGAGAACGTCGGCGCGAAGTCGTAGCCCTCGACGACGAGATTCGCACCGTCCCGGACGCCGACCTCGTCGATCGACGAGAACAGCTCGTCCGCGGCGTGCCGCGCGAAGACGTCCGAGAGACCCGGCTCGACGCCGATCCCGACGAGCGCGAGAAGGCCGCGCTCCTCCCACTGCGCGGCGCGCTCGAACTGGTAGTCGCCGAGCTTCACGCCCGTCAGCTCGTAGGGCCGCTCGGGATGCGGCTGCGAGAGCGTCATCGCCATGTCGAGGTAGGTCACGCCTACGTCGAGGCACGCGTCGAAGATCGGCTCGTTGAAGCGCGGGTCGACGGCGTTCAGCACGGCGTCGACGCGGGTCGCACGGACCAGCTCCGCGACGCCGTCCCGGCTCGACGCATCGACCGCGTGCGCGGAGAAACGGCCGTCGTCCGTCGCTCGAGCGACCGCCTCGGCCCGCGCGACGTCGTAGTCCGCGAGCGCGCAGTGGTCGAAGAACGACCGCCGTCGCGCGATCGCCGCGAACGCCGAGCCGACGCCGCCGGTGCCGAGGACGAGGATCCGCATGGGCGGGGTTCTAGCGGATCATCTGCCCACTCACGCGCAATGATGTGCTGGGTGAACGGAGCAGATGGACCAGACGGGATGTTGCGACCGCGAATGCGGGCGCCTTCAGGGATCTGCCCTCGCCGAAGGCGAGGGATCGAGCCGCGGGATTCGGCTTCTGCCGCATCCCGCCTGGCGGACGGAGGAGACGGATGAGCGTTTCAGTCGCGCAGCAGAAGATGTTCGTCGACGGGGAGTTCGTCGACGCGTTGTCCGGCGAGACGATGGAGGTCGTGAACCCGGCGACCGGCGAGGCGATCGCCGAGGTGCCGCGCGCGGGCGAGGAGGACGTCGACCGCGCCGTCGCCGCGGCCGAGACCGCCTGGGAGAGCTGGCGCACGAAGACCCCGAAAGACCGCATGGAGCTGCTCCTCGGGCTCGCGGACGTGATCGACGACAACGCCGAGGAGCTCGCGCGCCTCGAGTCGCTCAACGTCGGGAAGCCCTGGTGGGTCGCGGTCGACGAGCCGGGGATGATGTCCGACAACCTCCGCTTCTTCGCGGGCGCTGCGCGGAACCTCGAGGGCAAGGCCGCGGCCGAGTACGTCGAGGGCTATACGTCGATGATCCGCCGCGAGCCGCTCGGCGTCGTCGCCGGCATCGCGCCGTGGAACTACCCGCTGTTCATGGTGATCTGGAAGATGGGCCCGGCGCTGGCGGCGGGGAACGTGCAGATCGTCAAGCCGGCCGAGCAGACACCGCTCACCGTCCTCCGCTTCGTCGAGCTCGCGCAGGAGATCCTCCCGAAGGGCGTGCTGCAGGTCGTCACCGGCGACGGCGTGCCAGCCGGCGACCGGCTCGTCCGGCACCCGTCGGTACGGCTCGTCTCGCTGACCGGCGACACCGCGACGGGGAAGCTGATCGCGAAGAACGCGGCCGACACCGTGAAGCGCGTCCACCTCGAGCTCGGTGGGAAGGCGCCGATGGTCGTCCTCGACGACGCCGACCCCGCCACCGTCGCCGAGGCGATCAAGGTCGGGGGCTACTTCAACTCCGGCCAGGACTGCACGGCCTCGTCGCGGATCCTCGTCTCGGAGCGCATCTGGGACGACGTGCTCTCGTCCACTGTCACCGCGGTCGAGGGGATGAGCGTCGGCGACCCGGGAACGGACGACGAGATCGTGATGGGGCCGGTGATCTCCGGGGAGCAGCAGGAGCGCGTGCTCGGCTTCGTCGAGCGCGCGGTCGCCGCGAAGGCGACGGTCGTGACGGGCGGCGGCTCGGTCGGCGACCGGGGCTACTTCGTCGCGCCGACGCTCGTCACCGACGTTGCGCAGGACAGCGAGATCGTGCAGAACGAGGTGTTCGGGCCCGTTGTCACGATGCAGCGCTTCGCGTCGGACGACGAGGCGGTCGCGATGGCGAACGACGTCCGCTACGGGCTCGCCGCGTCTGTCTTCTCGGAGAGCGTCGGCCGCGCGATGAAGGTGGCCGGGCGGCTCGACTTCGGCACCGTCTGGGTGAACGAGCACCTCTTCCCGCTGACCGCCGAGATGCCGCACGGCGGCTTCAAGGAGTCGGGCTACGGGAAGGACATGTCGCTCTACTCGATGGAGGAGTACACGCGGATCAAGCACGTCTGCGTCAAGCTCGCCTGACCCGCGTTCCGCCGACCAAGACGCATCGCGTTGACGGAATGCGTGGGCGCATGGTAGGAACGTCCTCGCATTGCGCAGCCGGACCAAGCCGCGACGCACGTCGAGAGCCGAGACCGCAAGCCCGGCTCGGGGCCCGGTCTCACGGGCGCCCGAGCTCGACAGCGTCGATCGCGGCATCATCGAGGCGCTCCAGTCGAACGGCCGCGAGTCGTTCCGCCGGATCGCCGCCTCGATAGGCGTCTCGGAGGCGACGGTCCGCGCTCGCTACGGCCGGCTCTGTGACGAGGGGATCCTCCAGGTCACGGGGGTCACGAACCCGCTCGGGCTCGGCTTCGAGTCGTCGGCGATGGTCGGCATCCGGACGGCGGGACCGCCCGAGCTCGTCGCCGACGAGCTCGCGCGCTGGGAGGAGGCGGACTACGTCGTCGTCACAGCCGGCCGCTTCGACCTGCTGGTGGAGGTCGTCTGCGCGGATCGCCGGTCGTTGCTCGACGTGACGAACCGGATCCGGGCGCTCCCCGGGGTCGTCTCGACCGAGAGCTTCCTCTACCTGGAGCTCTGGAAGCAGCTCTACGACTGGGGAGTCGGCGGGCAGCGCGGGAACGGGGAGGCCGGATGAGCGAGAGCGCGATCCCGGCGGACGTGCGGCTCGTGGACGTCGTCAAGACGTTCGGCGAGATCCGCGCGGTCGACGGGGTGTCGCTCGAGATCCCGCGGAGCTCGTTCTTCGCGCTGCTCGGGCCGTCGGGGTGCGGGAAGACGACGAGCCTGCGGATGATCGGCGGCTTCGAGGAGCCGACCGAGGGGAAGATCTTCCTCGGCGACCGCGACGTCGTGGGCCTGCCGCCGTACAAGCGCGACGTCAACACGGTCTTCCAGAGTTATGCCCTCTTCCCGCACATGACCGTCGCGCAGAACGTCGCGTTCGGGCTCGAGCGGC
>DASSVY010000028.1:0-3414 GCA_035705535.1 Gaiella sp.
GTTCGCGACAGCGCGTTCGTAGCGACGTGGCTTCTCGGGCACGGTCTCGGGCCCGTAGACACGTGCCGCGTGCGCTCTCGCGGCCGTCAGCGCCGTATCGGACAGCGTCACCGAGTCGGTCCGCATGTACGTGATGTGGCCGTTCTCGTAGAGCCGCTGGGCGAGGCGCATCGTGGTCTGGGACGAGAAGCGGAGCTTGCGGCTCGCCTCCTGCTGCAGCGTCGAGGTCCGGAACGGCGCGGCCGGTCGCCGTGTGTAGGGCTTCTCGTCGACCTTCTCGACCGCGAACGACCGGCCGTCGAGCCCGGTCGCCAGCTGCCTGGCGCGTGCCTCGTCGAGCACGACGACGTCGCGCGTCTGGGGCGTGCCGTCCGGACGGAAGTCGCGGCCCTGCGCGACGCGGCTGCCTGGACCGTCACCGGTCCGAACGGCGACGAGCCGCGCCTCGAACGCGCCGGGCTCGAACGTGCCGAGCACGTCCCAGTAGCGGGCGACGACGAACGCCATCCGCTCGCGCTCCCGGTCGACGACGAGCCTCGTGGCCACGGACTGCACGCGGCCCGCGGACAGGCGGGGCATCACCTTCTTCCAGAGCACCGGGGAGACCTCGAACCCGTAGAGGCGGTCGAGGATCCGTCGGGTCTCCTGCGCATCGACGAGCCGTTCGTCGATGTCCCTCGTCTCGCTGAGCGCGCGCTCGATCGCGTCCTTCGTGATCTCGTGGAACACCATTCGGCGCACGGGGACCTTGGGCTTCAGCACCTCGCGCAGGTGCCAGGCGATCGCCTCCCCCTCGCGATCCTCGTCCGTGGCGAGCAGGAGCTCGTCCGACGACGCGAGCTTCTTCTTGAGGTCGGAGACAACGCGCTTCTTGTCCGCGTCCACGACGTACAGCGGCTCGAACCCGTGCTCGACGTCGACGCCGAGCGTGCCGAAGCGCGGTCGATCGTCCTTCCTGACGTCGGACGCCCGCCTCGGCAGATCGCGGATGTGCCCCACGCTCGACTCCACGACGAAGTCGCGGCCCAGGTAGCCGGCGATGGTGCGCGCCTTGGCGGGCGACTCGACGATGACGAGGCGTGGCATCGGACGGGACAGCGTAACGGCCGGATTCGCCGTCGCTTCGCTCCCAACGGCGCGTATCCTCCGCGCCGATGCCGCGCCCGCCGAGGCCCAGCGCGCTCTACCTCGTGATCGGCGCGGTCACCTGGCCCGTGCTCAGACTTGCGTTCAGGCTGCGCGTCACGGGGCGTGAGCACGTCCCCGACGGTGGGTGCGTCCTCGCTGCGAACCACTGGTCGAACTTCGATCCGTGGCCGCTCGGGATCCCGCTCTTCCCGCGTCGCTTCCTGCGCTTCATGGCGAAGAAGGAGCTCTTCCGGCCGCCGCTCGGGTGGGTCATCCGGGCGGGCGGCGCCTTCCCCGTCGACCGCGGCGCCGGCGACCTCCAGGCGATGAACACGGCGACCGAGCTCTGCCGTGCGGGCCATGCCGTCGTGATGTTCCCGGAGGGCACACGCCGGGCGAAGGGCATGCGCAAGCGCCGTGCTCCGCGCTGGCACACGGGCGCGGCCCGGATCGCGCTCGAAGCCGAGGTGCCGCTCGTCCCGGCAGCGATCGCGGGCACCGATCGACTGAGCAGGCTCGGTCCGCTCCGCGTCGCCTACGGGTTGCCGATCGAGACGCTCGACCTCGCCGGGCACGACAGAG
Source organism: Gaiella sp. (assembly GCA_035705535.1). GTDB lineage: Bacteria > Actinomycetota > Thermoleophilia > Gaiellales > Gaiellaceae > Gaiella. The sequence continues at coordinate 1,711 of DASSVY010000028.1, forward strand.
GCGAAGCCTCTCGGATCGCGACCGAGCGTCTGCGCGAGGCCATCGGCAGTCTCGAGCGAGCCGCCGGCTCGACGCCGGGCGGCGCGCCGGCATGACGGCCCCGCTCCTCGTCGTGGACGGTGACTCGTTCGCGCACCGTGCGTTCCACGCGCTGCCGCGCTCGATCAGGCGGGCGGACGGAAGCCCCGGCAACCTCCTCACCGGGCTCGTCTCGATGCTGCTCCGGCTCTGGGAGGCAGAGGGGCCCCGGGCCGTGTTCGTCGGCTGGGACACCCTGTTCGTCCCGACGTACCGGCACGAGGCGCTCTCCGGATACCAGGCCGGCCGGGAGTTCGACCCCGAGCTGCTGGAGCAGCTCGACCTCGCGCCCGGGCTCCTCGAGGCGGCCGGGATCGTGTGCGCCAAGGTGGCCGGCTACGAGGCCGACGACTTCCTCGCGGCAGCCGTCGCCTCCGAGCGCAAGCGGAAGGGAAGGTCTCTCGTCGCAACCTCCGATCGCGACGCGTTCCAGCTCGTCGCCGACGACGTCACGATTCTCCAACCGGTGCGGGGCGTGAGCGAGCTCGCCCGGATCGATCCGGCCCAGGTCCGTGAGCGGTACGGCGTCGAGCCCGCCCAGGTGCCGGACTTCATCGCGCTTCGCGGCGACCCGTCCGACAAGATCCCGGGCGCGCGAGGCGTCGGCGCCAAGACCGCAGCCGCGCTCCTCGGGCAGTACGGCAGTCTCGACGCCATGCTCGCCGACGGCCGGTTCTCGCAGGAGGCCGACGCACTCAGGCTGTATCGCAGCATCGCGACGCTCGACCCGCGCGCGCCGATCCCCTCGATTCCCGACCGGCGACCCGATTGGCGGGCGGGCGCGGGCGCCGCCGACGCGCTTGGTCTCGGCCGGCTTGCGGGCCGGTTGGAGGAGGCCGCATCGAGCTGATCTCGCACTCGGCGCTGACACGGCTCCATCCGCTGGCCCGGCACCACCACCCTGAGAGTGAAGAGCGGCTCGCCGTACTCCTCGGCGCGCTCGGGGGTGCGCGCGACGGCGCGCCGGCGAGCCGCGAGCAGGTCGAGCGCGTCCACGACGGCGGGTATGTCGAAGCGCTCGCCGGGCTCGACTGCGAGACGTGGCTCGACGGCGACACCATCGCCGGCCCGACGTCCTACGAGGCGGCGCTGCTCGCCGCGGGCTGCGCCGTGGCCGCGGTCGAGACGAGCGGTTTCGCTCTGGTCCGACCACCCGGTCATCACGCTCTGCCCGACCGCGCGATGGGCTTCTGCCTGCTCGACAACATCGCGGTGGCGGCGCGTCACGCACAGGATGTCCTCGGGCTGCAGCGCGTCGCGATCGTCGACTGGGACGTCCACCACGGCAACGGCACCGAGGCGATCTTCCGTGACGACGGCTCCGTCCTCTTCGTCTCGTTGCACCAGTGGCCGTTCTATCCCGGCACGGGCGGCCCGGGGACCAGCGACGACACGATCCTCAACATCCCGCTCGCCGCGGGCGCCGGCGACGCCCAGTACGCGGCCGCCTTCTCCGAGCTCGTCGAGCCCACCGTCAGGGCGTTCGACCCGGACCTCGTGCTCGTCTCCGCGGGCTTCGATGCACACGAGCTCGACCCGCTCGCGCACATGGCCGTCACCGAGAAGGGGTTCGAGGAGCTCGCGCGCCGCTCCGCCCAGCTCGGCCCGCGATGCGCCGTCGTGCTC
>DASSVY010000029.1:0-2828 GCA_035705535.1 Gaiella sp.
GGAGGACCTCGTGCCCCTTCGCGCCGAGGATGTCGGAGACGGTTCCCATTGCCGTTTGTCCAGCCTCGATCCTCTACGACAACGGCGTCGCCCGCAACCCCTCGCAGTGGGTGCGAGGATGCGGCCGTGGAGGCGACCGGAACGGACGCGCCGCCCGAGCGCCGGCTCTCGCTCCTGCTGCTCGTGGTCGCCGCTCACCAGCGGATGGGCCAGCTCGTCGAGCGCGAGCTCACGGCCGACGGCGTCGCTGCGTCCGACTACGCGCTGCTCAGCCTCGTCGGCGCGCGGGGCCCAGCGCGGCTGACCGAGGTGGCAGGCGAGCTCGGGATGCCGCTCACGACCGCATCCGATGCCGTCAGGCGACTCGAGGGCCGCGGGTATGCCGCGCGCGAACCGAACCCGGACGACCGGCGCTCGGTGCTCGTCGCCCTGACCGAGGCGGGTCATGCCGAATGGCGCCGTGGCTGGCCCGCGCTCCGCAGGATCAACGAGCAGCTGACCGAGACGCTCGCCGAGCCGGACGGGGTGCGGCTCGGGCTCGAGCAGCTCGGCGAGGCGTTCGCGGAGATCCTCGGCGGACAGGGTCGCCAAGAAGCTCCGACTTCGTAGCATTTATTCCGAAAACGTAGTATCGTCTCGGCATGCGACGTTCACTCGCGGCCGCGCCGATCGTGCTTCTCCTCGCGGCGACCGCCTCGGCCGCGGGCCGGCCGACCGCCGTCGCGACGATCGCGGTGCCTGCGACCGCGCAGCCGTGCGCTGCCGCCGCTGCAGGCCGGTTCGTCTGGGTGAGCGCATTCGGGGCCCCGTATCTCATGCGGATCGATCCGCAGAGGAACGTCGTCGTCGGCCGGACCACCGTCGGCAGCGGCGCGTGCGGCCTCGGCGTCGGCGCAGGCTCGCTCTGGATCGAGGACACGTACTCCGCCACGGTGAGCCGCGTCTCGGTGCGAAGCGGGAAGCGGATCGCCGTGATCGAGGTCGGCGCCAGCCCGTACGACGCGACGTTCGCCTTCGGCGCCGCGTGGGCGACCGTCCACGGAGGCGGCCGGCTCGTCCGCGTCGACCCGGCGACGAACCGCGTGGCGGCACGCGTGCCGCTCGACCAGGCGACCGGAGTGGTCGGCGCGTTCGGCTCGGTCTGGGCGACCGGCGCCGACGGCCTCGTCAGGATCGATCCGAGGACGAACGCGGTCGTGGCACGAATCGCGCTGCCGATGGCGGGCTGGACGGCGGCGGGGCAAGGGGCGGTGTGGATCACCGGTCCGACCGGGCTGAGCCGGATCGACCCGCAGACGAACACGGTGTCGGCCACCATCGCGATCCCGGGCAATCTCGGCGACCCGGCCGTCGTGGGCGGGCGCGTCTGGGTGCCGCGCATCCGCGCCAACCGGATCGCGATCGTCGATCCGGCCACGAACTCCGTGGTCGGCAGCGTCGAGGCAGGCGCGGGGCCGTTCGTCGTGACGGAGATCCACGGCGAGGCGTGGGTGCCGAGCTGGCGCGGCACCGACGTGCGCCGGTTCCGGCCGTAGGCGCGGGCCGGGCGCCCCGGCCGAGGCAGGGTCTCAGCGGCGATGCGCGAGCACTTCGGCCAGCGGCCGGGTGTTGAGGACGCTCGCCGCGGTTGCCCAGCCGCGTCTCGCGGTCGCGACCGCGAGCTCCATGTTCCCGAGGCCGCGGATCGAGTGCGCGTCCGTCGAGACGACGAGCGGGACGCCGGCCTCGACCGCGAGCCGCGCGTCCTCCGCGGAGAGATCGAGCCGATCGGGGAGGCCGTTGACCTCGAGCGCGACGCCGTGCTCGAGCGCGACGGCGAGGACCGCCTCGAGGTCGAGCGCGTTCGGTGGACGGTGGTTGATGATCCGGCCCTTCGGATGGCTCAGGCACCTGACGGCGGGATGGCGCATCGCCTCCACCACCTTCGCCGTGAGCGCCTTCCGCTCCTCGCGCTGACCCGCATGGAGGCTGAGCTGCACCCAGTCGAGCTCGGCCAGGACGTCGTCGGGAAGGTCGAGGCTGCCGTCGCGCCGGATGTCGACCTCGATCCCGCGCAGGACCCGGAACGGCGCGAGCTCCTCGTTCGCCTTCTCGATCTCCTCGCCCTGGCGGCGCACCGCGTCGGCGTTCAACCCGGGGACGACACGGACGTTCTCCGTGTGATCGCAGATCGCGAGGTACTCGTAGCCGCGGTCGCGCGCGGCGAGACCCATCTCGCGGACGGACGCCCGGCCGTCGGACCACGTCGTGTGGCTGTGGAGATCGCCGCGGACGTCGTCGAGCTCGACGAGCGCGGGCGGCTCGCCGCGAAACGGCTCCTCGCGAAGCTCGGGCGGGCACCAGGGCACGCCGAGCGCCGCGTAGACGCCCTGCTCGTCGGCTGCCTCGGGGAGTGGCCCGAGGGCCTCGACGTACGCGTCTGAGCCCGTCCGCCGCACGAGCTCCGTGCCGAACCGCTCGGGCGGCGGCAGCAACAACCGGACGGGAACGCCCTCGACGGTCACGCCGGTGGCGCGGCGTTCCCCGAGCTCGACGAGCGAGACGATTTGCGGCAAGTCCTCGAAGGCGGAGACGACGGCTTCCGGATCGAGTGTGGGCACGACCACGGCGAGGTCGAACGACGTGTCGGCCGAGCGCCTCGGGTCGCCGGCGACCTCTCCGCCGAGCGCCGAGGCGATCTCCTCGACAAGGGGCCGTGAGCGGTTGAGCGTGAGACCTCGTGCGGGGCGATCCACCTTTGCGTTCAGCCGGTCGAGGATCTTCGCCTCGGTGGCCGGGCCGACGCCGGGCGCGGTCCGGAGCCGTCCTTCGCTCGCGGCTTTGCGAAA
>DASSVY010000030.1:0-2448 GCA_035705535.1 Gaiella sp.
CCGCCGCCGTCACCTCGCGCACGCGGCTCATCGCCACCTCGCGCGTGCTCTGGACGACCGGCGCGGTGTTGCCTCTTCGCGAGCTCCGCGAGCAGTGCGGCGTGCCGGTCCTCGCGGACGGCGCGCAGTCCGTCGGCGCGATTCCCGACGACGTCGGCGGCATCGACTACCTCACGATCTCCGGCCAGAAGTGGCTCTGCGGCCCCGACTCGACCGGCGCCCTCGTCGTCCGCGATGCCGACAGCCTCGCGGTCGTCTCCCCGAATTACTTCTCGCAGCGCTCGCACGACCCGAACGGGAGCTTCGACCCGCGTCCGGGCGCGAGCCGGTTCGACTCGGGTTGGTGGTCGAACGGGACGGTGCGCGCGATGCTCGCCGCGCTCGCCCTCCGGCCCGACTGGTGGGCGGAGCGGTCGTCGGCCGCCGCTGCGACCTGCCGGCGGCTGCTCACGCCGCTCGTCGACGTCGTCGAGGCCGAGCCGTCCTCGACGCTCGTCTCGTTTCGCGTCGAGAACGACGAGGGGACCGCCCTCGTCGAGCGGCTTCGGGAGGGGGGAGTCGACGTGCGGGAGATCCCGGGACGCGGTCTCGTCCGCGTGTCGTGCGGCTGGTGGACGAGCGACGAGGACCTGGAGCGCCTCGCCGCGGGTCTCGCCGGCTGAGGCTCAGGCAGCGTCGGCGGCGGTGCGCAGGCCCAGCTCGCCGGCGATCGGCCGCAGCGACTCGATCACGTTCGCGATGTGCTCGTCGAGCTCGAGTCGGAGGAGCTCCGCGCCGGCGTAGACCTCGTCGCGGTGCACGCCTGCCGCGAAGGACGGCTGCTTGAGCTTCTTGCGGACCGACTTCGGCTCGAGCCCCTCGAGCCCGGTCGGGCGGACGAGCCCGCAGGCATGGACGAACCCCGAGAGCTCGTCACAGGCGAAGAGCGTCTTCTCGAGCTGCGTCTCGCGCGGGAGCTCGAGGTGCTCGGCGTGCGAGAGCACCGCGCGGATCACGACCTCCGGGTAGCCCTCCTCGCGGAGGATCGGCGCGCCGTCCTGCGGATGCTTGTCGAGGGTGGGGTGGATCTCGTAGTCGAAGTCGTGGAGCAGGGCGACCGAGCCCCACAGCTCTTCGTCCTCGCCGAAGCGCCGCGCATACCCGCGAACCGAGGCCTCGACCGCGAGCGCGTGGCGGAGCAGCGACTCGCTCGACGTATAGCGCGTCAGCGTCTCCCAGGCCCTGCTGCGGGTGACCTCCACGGAGCCGGGTACGATAGCGCCCCGCATGCAGTCGTTCGTCATCGAGGGCGGGCGCCCGCTGTCGGGAACCGTTCGCGCAGCGGGCAACAAGAACGGTGCGCTCCCGATCCTCGCGGCGACGGTGCTCGCTACCGCGCCGGTCGTCGTGTCGAACGTCCCACGGATCCGCGACGTCGAGACGATGGTGCAGCTTCTCTCGGCGCTCGGCGCGAAAGCGGCATGGAGCGGGGCGAACGAGGTGACCGTCGACTCCTCGTCCGTGGACAAGACGGCGCTCGACCCGGAGCTGGGCCGCGAGATCCGCGCCTCGTTCCTCCTCGCCGGTCCGCTGCTTGCGCGCTTCGGCCGCGCGACCGTTCCGCCCCCCGGGGGCGACGTGATCGGCCGTCGGCGTCTCGACACCCACTTCCACGCGTTCGCCGAGCTCGGGGTCGAGGTCGAGCTGAACGGCGGCTACGACCTGCGCACGAACGGGTTGCGCGGCAAGCGGATGTTTCTCGACGAGGCCTCGGTGATGGCGACGGAGAACGCGCTGATGGCCGCGGTGCTCGCCGAGGGAGAGACGATCGTCGGCCACGCCGCCTGTGAGCCGCACATCCAGGACCTCTGCCGGTTCCTCGTTACGCTCGGCGCGCAGATCGAGGGAGTCGGCTCGAACGTCCTCAGGATCACAGGCGTGCCGTCGCTCGGCGGCGGCGGGTACCGGATTCGCTCCGAGCACGTCGAGGTCGCCAGCTTCGCCGCCCTCGCGGCCGTGACGGGCGGCGAGATCACGATCGAGGACGTCGAGCCGGACGACCTGATCTCGATCGTGCCGGCGTTCCGCAAGCTCGGGATCCAGCTCGACGTGCGGGACAACGCCGTGCGCGTCCCGCCCGACCAGGAGTTGCGCGTGGTCGACGACTTCGGCGACCAGATCCCGAAGATCGAGAGCGGCATCTGGCCCGCCTTCCCCGCCGACCTCACCTCGATCGCCGTCGTCACGGCGACGCAGGCGCACGGCACCGTGCTCGTCTTCGAGAAGATGTTCGAGAGCCGCCTGTTCTTCGTCGACAAGCTCGTCTCGATGGGCGCGCGGATCGTCCTCTGCGACCCGCACCGGGTCGTCATCACGGGCCCGTCGCCCCTTTTCGGCCAGCGCATGTCGAGCCCCGACATCCGCGCGGGCATGGCGATGGTGATCGCCGCGCTCTGCGCCGAGGGACAG